>JACNJP010000444.1 GCA_014382465.1 Planctomycetota bacterium | reverse complement strand
CTCCGGCGATGGCGGTCGGGGTCGACGACCGCAAGCGCACGAGGACCGAATTGCTCCGCTGGCGGCTGGTGGATTAGGGCCAGCGAAAAGGGCCGGATTCCAATTCTGGCTTCCCGAGACCTCTCCCTCCGTCAAAATCCCCTAATGCTCCTCGCCGCCGCGCTCCTACTTACCTGCCCGCTCCCCCAAGACAAGCCGCCCAACCTGCGCGAGATCCGCAAGCTGGTCGACCTGTACTTCGAGCTGGATCCCCTCGAAGCGGCGGACTACTCCCGACGGCTGGAGATCGTGGTCCGGCTGGACGGCGTCGCGCTCGACTCGAGCTCCAAGCGCCAGCGCTGGCGCAAGGACCTGATGAAGGCGGCCTCCAAGCGACCGGAGCTGCCGGACGAGGCCGGTGAGCACTGGGCCTGGGAGGAGGAACGGCGCGGGCGCTTCTTCATCGGCGGCGAGACCCGGAGGCCGAACGCGCTCCTGATCTCGATGCACGGCGGCGGGCTCGGCAGGGCCGACGCCGCCGGCGCGGTGGGCTTCCACGACGCGGCGGCCCGGGAGCTCGGCTGGCTGGCGATCTTCCCGCAGGCCCTGAAGGCCACCGAGCGTGGCTGGACCGACTCCGGCACCGAGGAGTGGGTGCTCTCGCTGATCGAGTCGGCCCTGCGCACCTGGAAGATCCCGCCGGACCGGGTGTTCCTCGCCGGCCACTCGATGGGCGGCTACGGCTCCTGGACCCTCGGCGCCCACCACGCCGACCGTCTGGCCGGCGCGGCCCCTTCGGCCGGCGCGCCGACGCCGGTCTACAACTACTCCGAGGAAATCATCGACATCCAGGAAGGCGTGATCCCGAACCTGCGCAACCTGCCGATGGCGGTGTTCCAGTCCGACGACGACCCGCAGGTGCCGCCGGACGCCAACCAATTCGCCGTGGCCAAGGTCGAGGAGGCCAAGACGAAGTGGGGCGGCTACCAGCGTTTCAGCTACTGGCAGGTGACCGGCCAGGGCCACGGCGGCCCGCCCGGCGGCGCCATCGAGCTGCTCAGGCGGATCGAGAAGGAGCGGCGCGATCCAGTTCCCCAGAAGCTGGTGTGGCAGCCGGTCCTGGAGTGGAAGCGCCGCTGGTATTGGCTCCACTGGCCCGAGCCGAAGCTCAATTCCGTCGTCGTCGCCGAGCTCGACCGGGAGGCCAACGCCGTGCGCTTCGAGTCCGAGGCCGACCTCGCCGGCATGGAGGTGTTGCTCGACGAGCGGGTGCTCGACCTGAAGAAGGAGGTGGTGATCTACCTCAACGGCGAGGAGAGCTGGCGCGGCGTGGTCCTGCCGACGCTAGGCTCGCTTATCCTCAGCGCCGGCTACGGCGATGAATCGATGCTGTTCGAGTCGCGGGCGCCGGTCCGCCGCTGATCCTCAAGGTGCGCCTCCTCCTCCCCCTCCTCGCTTTGCTCACCGGCTGGACCGCCGGCGACCACCACGGTGACCCGGCCGCCGCCCAGGGAACCGTGTTCCACGACCGCGACGGTGACGGGCGCAAGGACGCCGGCGAGCCCGGGCTGCCCGGGGTGCGGGTGTCCAACGGCCGCGAGGTTGTCGAGACCGGCGCCGACGGCCGCTGGTGCCTGCCGGTGGACGGACCGACCGAGCTGTTCGTTCTCAAGCCGCGCGGGTGGATGGTGCCGCTGGCCGAGAACGGCACCCCGCAGCACTACTACCTGCACCGGCCGGAGGGATCGCCGCGCTCGCGCTTCCCGGGGGTGGCGCCGACCGGGCCGCTGCCCGGATCGATCGACTTCCCGCTGGCGCCGCAGGAGGAGCCGGAGGTGTTCCGGGCCCTGTTCTTCGGCGACACCCAGCCGCGCGACCGCGCCGAGATCGAGTTCATGGACCAGGACGTGGTCGACGAATGCCTCGGCTTCGACGGGGAGTTCGGCGTCGTGCTCGGCGACCTGGTCTTCGACGGCCTCGGCCTGTTCGGCCCACTCACCGAGAGCCTGTCGCGGATCGGCGTGCCCTGGTGGATGGTCCTCGGCAACCACGACCAGAACACCGACGCCGCCTCGGACCAGTGGGCCAACGAGACCTTCAACCGCAACTTCGGTCCGGCGAGCTACGCCTTCGACTGGGGCCCGGCGCACTTCCTGGTGCTCGACAACGTCGAGTGGTTCCGCGAGGAGGAGGGCGGCCGCAGCGTCGGCAAGTACCGCGGGCGGCTCAGCGAGCGGGCGCTCGAATTCGCCCGCAACGACCTCGCGGGGGTGCCGGACGAGGCCATGGTGGTGGTGCTCATGCACATCCCGCTGACCGGGGTGTCGAACCGCGCGCGGCTGTTCCGGCTGCTGGAGCCCTTCCCGCGCGCGGTGTCGGTCGCGGCCCACTCCCACACCATGCGGGTCGAGGACCTCGCGGAGCAGCACGGCTGGCGCGGGGCCGCGCCGCACACCCACGTCGTCAACGTCACCGCCTGCGGGAGCTGGTGGTCGGGCGAGCCCGACGCCCGCGGCGTCCCGCACGCCACCATGAGCGACGGCGCGCCCAACGGCTGGACCGAGTGGACCTTCAGCGCCGACGACTGGAGCTTCGTCTTCCGCGCCGCCGGCGAGCCGCCGGACAAGCAGATGAGCATCCACGCCGGCGCGGCGGCGGCCGGCGGCCGGCTGGAGCTGACGGTGAACGTCTGGGGCGGAGGTCCGCGCACCCGGGTCGAGGCCCGCTGGCTGGACCCCGAGCCGGCCGGCGCGGACTGGACCGCGCTGGCCCGGACGGCTGCGGCGGATCCTGCCTACGCGGCCATGCGGGAGGCGGAGCGGGCCGGGCGCGGCAGCCGGTGGCGGGAGATGCCCGAGCCCAGCCGCAGCGCCCACCTGTGGCGGGGCGGCCTCGAGCTGCCGGCCGAGTCCAGCGGGACGGCCTCCTTCCAGATCCGGGTCACCGACCGCTGGGACAGGGAGTGGCTGGAGACCCGGTCGGTCGCGGTCCTCCCTCCCCCCGGCGCCGAGCCCCTGGTCCCCCCGGCCGCCCTGGGCCCAGGTCAGGACGGCTGATCGGCCGGACGCACCTGCTTGGCGTAGGGCCCGCGCTCGTTGGCGCTGGCGATGAAGCTGACCCGGAGGCCGTTGGCCAGCTCTTGGTAGGCCAGGCCCCGGAGATCCGACTCGTGGAAGAAGAAGTGGCGCTCGTCGCCTTCCCGGGCGACGAAGCCCCAGGTGTCCTGGAGGTGCGCGATCATCCCTTCGCAGCGGTTGCGCTCCTCCTCCGACGCCGATCCGGCCGACAGGACGCGCGGAGGGAGGGGCCCCTCCGAGAGCGCCACCTCGTCCAGGTCCGGGACCTCGCTGTCCGGGACCTCGTTGTCCGGCGCGCTGCTGGGCGGTCCGTAGAAGATGTCCTCGATCACAGGGTCCTCGCCGACGCCGACGGCGTCGATCTCCTCGCTGACCCTGACCGGATAGGTCGCCTCCTCGAGCAGCAGGTGAGCGCACTTGGTCTCGTGGCGCACGCCGTCCTGGTCGACGTACTCGACCCGCCAGCCGAGCACCATGACGCGCGTCCCGAGGGTGTGCAGCTTGCGCACCAGCGGCACGAAGTCGGCGTCGCCGGCGAACAGGACGCAGACGTCGAGGGCCTTGAAGACCGCCCGCTCGTAGGCCTCGAGGGCCAGGAGGACGTCGACGCCCTTCTCCTTGCTCTGCGTGACCGGGAGGTAGTGGGTCTCGATGCCGGAGCGCATCAGGGCCTCGTCGAAGACCCGCTCGGGGTAGAGCGCCTCGCGGTCGCGGGCCTCGCGGGCGTTGAGCCGGCCGCGGAAGAAGTGGGCGTCGACGATGTGGCAGAAGCGCTCCTCCAGGCCTTCGCCCTCGGCCACCCGGCGGCGGATGAAGCGCTGGATGCCGGGCAGCGACAGCCGGACTCCCCGCGGGTGGTGCCACTTGTAGAAGTGGCTGACGTGGGAGAAGAAGCTCCCGTCGAAAAAGATGCCGATCTTGGTAAACCGGCGGGAAGAATCAGGCGCGTTGGTCCGTAAAGGCATGACCGTCAAGTGAAGGAAGGAACAGGAAGAACATCTTGCAGGATAGACCCGGTCCGGGTTCTGCGCCAGCCCGGGAGGATCCGCCGGCGATCTCTGGTACTTTGGCGGCGGCATGGCTGACCGCCACCTCACCGCGGCCCCTCAGGAGGCCCTCTCCTCCCTCAGGGAGGAGCTGGGCGCCTTCGACGCCTTCGGGCGGCCCAGCGAGATCGGCGAGCTCCGCTGCCCCGAGCTGCCGGCCGTGCCGGTGTTCCGGAACCAGTTCTGGACCTCGCTGCAGCGCCGCGGGAGCTCGCTCCACGAGGTGTCCTACCTGGCCTGCTTCAAGCCCGAGCTGCCGCGCTTCTTCCTCGAGCGCCTGACCGAGCCCGGTCAGGTGGTGCTCGACCCCTTCATGGGCCGCGGCACTACCTTGATCGAGGCGGCGCTGCTCGGCCGGGTGCCCTGGGGCAAGGACGCGAATCCTCTGAGCCGGGTGATGGCCGAGGCGCGCCTGCTCCCGCCCACCGAGGAGCGGGTGGCGGCGCGGCTGGCCGAGATCTCCAGCGCCGGCGGAGCGCTCGAGGAGGAGCTGCTGGTGTTCTTTCATCCGCTAACCCTGGCGCGCATCCAGGGGCTGCGCCGCTACTTCCTTGAGCGCGGCGAGGAGAACATGGACGCGGTCGACCGCTGGATCCGGGTGGTGGCGCTGAACCGGCTCACGGGGCACTCGGCCGGCTTCTTCTCGGTCTACACCATGCCGCCGAACCAGGCCGCCTCGATCCACGGCCAGCGGCGCATCAACCGCCGCCGCCAGCAGGTGCCGCCCGAGCGCGACGTCGACGCCCTGATCCTGCGCAAGACCCGGACCCTGCTCAAGACCGTGACCGCGGAGCAGCGCCGGCGGCTGGCGGCGGCCGCACCGGCGGCGCGCTTCCTCACCGGCGACTCCCGCTCCCTGCGCGAGCTGCCCGACGGCCAGGTGAGCCTGGCCGTGACCAGCCCGCCGTTCCTCAACGTCTACGACTACGCCCGCATCAATTGGCTGCGCTGCTGGTTCTGCGGCATCGACCCGGACGGGGTCGGCATCTCCACGCCCAGCGGGCTCCCGGCCTGGCGCGACCTGATCACCACGGTGCTGCGCGAGTGCTTCCGCGTCGCCCGCCCGGGCGGCTGGATGGCCTTCGAGGTCGGCGAGGTCCGCAAGGGCTCGGTGAGGCTCGAGGAGCACGTCCTGCCGTGCGGGGTGGAGGCCGGCTGGGAGCCGGCGCTGGTGCTGATCAACGCCCAGGAGTTCACCAAGACCTCGGTGTGCTGGGGGGTGGACAACAACTCGCGGGGGACCAACACCAACCGGGTGGTGCTGATGAGGAAGCCAGGGAATCCGGCCCGGTTGGGTGGACCTGATCCGTCATAAAATCAGCCAGAACAAGGTTTTAAGTTCATCTTTCGACCCCTGACGCGGCCGGGGGCGGTAGGACTCTGCAACCTGCTTCGGGGCAGGCATCTTCGGAACGGTCTGGGGCCAGGGAACGGGGCCGGATTCCGGATCGCGCTCCCTAGTGGATCCCCGTCCGGATCGCGCAAGGCTTCGACACCGTCACCAGGCCGCCGCCAGCGTCGAAGATGCCGGCCTGGAAGGCCACCGGCCGCTGCACCATGCTGGCGGGGAGGGTGACCGGGGTCGACGCGGGGCCGCCGCCGCCCCGGGGGCCGGGGAAGGCCCGCCGGGGCAGCGAGATCGCCCGCCGATCGAGGGCGACGGGGGGCGGGGCGCTGGAGGGCGGGCCGGGCGGGGGCGCGCCGGGCGGCCCGGGCGGCAGCGCCCCTGAGGGCTTG
>JACNJP010000441.1 GCA_014382465.1 Planctomycetota bacterium | reverse complement strand
TCCTGGCCAGCGAGGAAGCCCGCCTGCGCGGCTGGTCCGATCCCGACCTGGGAAGCGGGCGGGCCGCTCGCCGCTGTTCGGTGTGCCGTGGCTCCGGCGGCCCCCGGCCCCACCCCGAATTGCGACTTCCCTGCCCGAGCTGCGGCGGCAGCGGCTGGCATTTGGATTGTGGGGCCCTCGAGGTCCGCGGCCTGTCCTGGCTCGAGCTGGGACGCCGCTCCCTGGCGGACCTGGCCGGCTTCTTCGCCGACAGCCCCTCGATCTCGGCGCCGCTCGGCGTGGCCATCAGCCTCGGCCTGGGCGGCCTGCGCCTCGACGAGGAGCTCCGGCGCCTTCCCCTCGGGATCGCCTGCCTCGCCCCCTTGGCGTCGGAACTCGCTTCCGGGACGGAGCTTGCGGAATGCAGTCTGGCCATTCCCGGCGCCGGCCTCAGCCCCTTGGAGGCCTCCCGGATCGCCTCTACAATGGGGGGCTACCTTTCCGGTTCCCGGCTTCCGGAATGGAAAGAGCATCATCCACTCTTCCATCTCCAGGCTTGAGCGACCCCAACCCGCCCCTGATCCTCCAGAGCGATCTGACCATCGTGCTCGAGACGGCTCACCCCCGCTTCGAGGAGATGCGGGACGGTCTGCTGCCCTTCGCGGAGCTGGTGAAGTCGCCGGAGCACCTCCACACCTACCGGGTCTCGCCGATCTCGGTGTGGAACGCCGCCGCCACCGGCCTCGGCGCGCGGCAGGTGCTGGCCTTCTTGCGCAACAACGCCCGCTACGGCGTGCCGGGCAACTTCGAGACCGAGCTCAAGACCTGGTTCGGGCGCTGCGGCCTGTTCCGGCTCGAGAAGGACGGCGGACGGCTGCTGCTGCGCTGCGACAAGCCGAAGATCCTGAAGCAGCTGCTGCACGACGAGGAGCTCGCCGGCCTGCTGGCCGAGACCGACGCCGACGACGGCATGGCCTGGACCGACCCCGGCCGCCGCGGCCTGGTCAAGCAACGCCTGATCAAGCTCGGCTACCCGGTCGAGGACTTGGCCGGCTACGTCGACGGCGCCGCCCTGACGGTCGAGCTGCGCCAGGACTGCCTCTCGGGCGGCCCCTTCGTTCTGCGCCCCTACGAAGCGGAGGCGGTCGAGACCTTCCACCGCGGCGGCTCGGCCCTCGGCGGCAGCGGCGTCATCGTCCTGCCCTGCGGCGCCGGCAAGACCGTGGTCGGCATGGCGGCGATGGCCGCCGTCGGCGCCCACACCCTGGTGCTGACGCCGAACACCGTGGCGCTGCGGCAGTGGCGCAGCGAGCTGCTCGACAAGACCGGCCTGACCGCCGACCAGATCGGCGAGTACTCGGGCGACTGCAAGGAGATCCGCCCGGTCACCCTGACCACCTACCAGATCCTCACCTACCGCAAGAGCAAGCAGGAGGACTTCCTCCACTTCGATCTGTTCGCCCGCGGCGACTGGGGGCTGATCGTCTACGACGAGGTCCCCCTGCTGCGGGCGCCGGTGTTCCGCGCCACCGCCGAGATCCAGGCCCGCCGGCGGCTCGGGCTGACCGCCACCCTGGTGAGGGAGGACGGCAAGGAGGACGAGGTCTTCAGCCTGATCGGCCCGAAGCGCTACGACGCGCCGTGGAAGGACCTCGAGCGCCGCGGCTTCATCGCCACCGTGCAGTGCGTCGAGGTCCGCGTGCCCTTCGACGACGAGCAGCGGCTGGCCTACCTGGCCATGAAGCGGCGCGGCCAATTCCGCGTCGCCTCGGAGAACCCGCACAAGGGGCGGGCGCTGCGGGCGCTGCTCCGGAAGCACGCCGGCGAGCGGATCCTGATCATCGGCCAGTACCTCGACCAGCTCCACGGCCTCCAGGAGGAACTCGGCGTGCCGCTGATCACCGGCCGCATGCCCAACCCGGAGCGCGAGAAGCTCTACCAGGCCTTCCGCGACGGCCGCGAGCGGGTGCTGCTGGTGTCCAAAGTCGGCAACTTCGCCATCGACCTGCCGGACGCCAACGTCGCGATCCAGATCTCCGGCACCTTCGGCTCGCGCCAGGAGGAGGCCCAGCGGCTCGGGCGCATCCTGCGGCCCAAGAGCGACGGCAGCACGGCCCATTTCTACTCCCTCGTGACCGAGGCCACGCTCGACCAGGAATACGGCGAGAAGCGCCAGCGCTTCCTGACCGAGCAGGGCTACGCCTACGACATCCGGCCCTCCGAGGCCCTGCTCGAACCCACCGCCGAGCTCGGACCGTGAGCCTCTCCCTCTCCCGCAACCTGGCCCAGCGCTCCGAGAGCGAGCTGATGGAGCTGCACCACGCCTGGCTCGGCGGCGCGCCGCCGGCGACCCGGCCGGCGCTCGTCAAGGCCCTGCGCGACCGCATGCGCGACCCGGCGGCGGCCTCGGCCCAGCGCGCCAAGCTGCCCGACGGCGCTGCGGCGGTGCTCGACCTGCTGCTGGGCGCCCCGAAGGTCGGCATGGACTTCGAGAGCATGCTGGCCGAGGCCAGCCGCCACGGCCTCAAGGCCGGCGGCCTGCGCTCGGCGCTGGCCGAATTGGTGTCCTCCGGCCTCTGCGGCACGCGCAGCTCCATGGCCAAGCGCAACCGTGGGGAGACCCTGTGGACGGTCTCCGAGGACCTCCGTGAGGCCCTCGCCGCCCTCGCCACCGGCCCGGTGGACGTCGTCGGCCTTCTGACCCTGCACGGCCACCTCGCGCGCCACTTCCGCCGCCAGGAGCCGGTCGAGGCGGCCGACAACACGCGCCGCATGTACCGCTTCCTGGCCTCCGAATCGGCCCTCTGCGGCCGCATCGACGGCCTGCCGGAGGACGTCCGGCTGCTGGTCCACCGGGTGATCTCGGAGTACGGCGGCGTCATCTCGCTCGACGAGCTCGACAGCCTTGGCTTCCGCGCCGCCGACGCCGCGCGCCTGCGCCACGAGCTCGAGCAGGCGTCGGTCGGGACCCTGGGCGACCTGGACCTGGAGCGCTGCGGCATCCGCCAGCGCGGCCCGGTGCTGGCGGTGTTCAACGAGGCGGTGCTGGCCTACCTCCGGCGCGAGGCCCAGGCGAGCGGCGGGCCGCCGGCTGACAGCGCCTCGATCGGGGTCGACTTCGTCTCCAACTTCAGCCGCTTCGCCAGCTTCGTCGGCGACGAGACGGTGCGCTTCACCGTGCGCGGGACGATCTTCAAGAGCACCGGCAAGCGCATCGCCGACAGCCTGATCCCCAACCCGGGGAAGGAATTCCGCCGCCGCGACATCCTCGAGCTGGAGTACCGCTTCGCCCTCGCCTACCGCTTCATCGACCGCACCGGCGAGCGCAGCTTCCGGCTGACCCAGCCGGGCCAGGACTTCCTGCGCATGCCGCTGGCCGACAAGCAGCGGCTGATGCTCGACTGGCTGGTCGAGGACCGCGACCAGCCCGGGGACATGGCCCACCAGCTGCGCCTCCGCCGCACCGCGCTGCGCTTCCTCAAGCGGCTCGAGCCGGGCGTCTGGTACGACGCCATGTTCCTGCCCTTCGTCGCCCGCAACCACTACCTCGGCACCCTCGCGGCCGAGATCGACGGCAACGCCGAGGCCAAGAGCTTCCCGGTCCGGTCCTCGGCCGACCTGCGCTCGCTGGCCTGGAACCTGTTCACCTGGATCCGCAAGCACCTCTACCTGCTCGGGATCGTCGACATGGGCTACGACGCCACCGGCCGCGCCAGCGCCATCCGCCTGACGGCGATGGGGGCCGAGCTGCTCGGGATCATCCCCGGCCGCGACCTCGAGGGCACCGGCCACGTGGTCGTCAACCCCGACTTCGAGGTGGTGCTGTTCCCCGACGTGCGCTCGCACGAGCTGGTCTACGCCCTGGACCGCTTCTGCGACCGCGAGCTGTCCGACAGCCTGGTCCACTACCGCATCACGCCGGGCAGCCTGCACCGCGGCCTCCAGCAGGGGGCCCAGCTCGACGAGATCCTCGAGCTGCTGCGGGAGCGCAGCCGCACGCCGCTGCCGCAGAACGTCGTCTACTCGCTCGAGTCGTGGGCGCGCAGCGACGGCCTGGTGACGCTGCACGAGGACGGCCGGCTGGTGTGCGACACCCCCGAGATCCTCGACCGGCTGCAGCTCCACCCCGAGCTCGGACGGATCGGCCTCGAGCGGCTCGGGCGGGACACGCTGCGGCTGCGCGGGCCGGTCGACCGGACCGACCTGAGCGCCTGGGTGCGCGACTTCGGAGTCTCGCTGCGGATCGCCTCCTAGCGCCATGGACGCGCCCGCGACGGCGCCCGTCCCCGCCGGGGTGTGGGCCGTGGCCTCCGGCCTGGCCGGCCCCGCCGACGCCCGGACCTGGGCCGCGACCGCCGAACGCGCCGCTGCCTGGAGCTTCCGGCTGCCGGCCGGCGGCGAACGCCAGGCCGTGGCGGCCCTGCGGTCGCTGCGCGAGGGAGCCCGGTTCCTGGCGGTCCACGCACGCAGCGACTGGGCGGCCGCCTGCGGCGCCGACGCCGTCATCGCCGGCGCCCGCAGCCTGCCGCTGGAGGCCCTGGCCGCGCGCGCCGCGCGCCACGGCCTGCGCCTCGGCCGCTCCACCCACGCGCCGTCCGAGGCCGCCGAAGCGGCCGCCGCCGGCGCCGCCTTCGCCTACTTCGGCCCGGTGTGGGACACGCCCTCCAAGCGCGGGATCCTGCAGCCGAGGGGCCTCGCCGGCCTGCGCGCCGCCTGCGCCTTCGGCATCCCGGTGATCGCCATCGGCGGCGTCGGTGAGGCGGAGCAGGTCCTCGCCTGCCGCCAGGCCGGCGCCCACGGCGTCGCGGTGCTGCGCGGCGCTCGCCACGCCCGGGTCCTGGAGGCCCTGGCTGAGGCCTGGCAGGCCGGGGCCTAATCGGCCGCGGCCGTCGGCCCTAGGATCACCCGCAGCAAGCGCTGGCCGGTCTCGCCGGCCGTCCCCAGCGATCCGTCGGGACCACCGCAGGCGACCACCGGCCCCTCGACCGGATCGCGGTAGACGACGTAGGCGTGGCCCCACGGGTCCTCAGGTAGGAAGCAGCCGGCGGCCAGGACCTGGTCGAGGTCGCGGAGTTCGCCGCTCCAGGGACCGGCCGGCACCAGGCCGGGGCCGTGCAGGGCGCCGACGCCGGCCGGCCAGGCCTCGAGCTGGTCCCCCAGGGCCAGCCGCAGGTGGCCGGCGAGGTAATCCATCGAGTCCAACGCGTGACGCGCCCGGGCGCGGTCCAACTCGCGGCCCAGCGTCCATAGAATCAGCGCCGTGGCGCACACCCCCAGCAGCAGGAGCCAGAGGGCCTCGGTCCGGCTCAGACCGGCAGCGAGGCGGGGGATCGGGCGGCGATGACTCACGGCGAACAGGTCCTGCACGACATCTTCCGCTCTTCCTTCGTCGGAAGGAAGGGCTTGTCTGGACCGGGCGACGACTGCGCGCGCCTGGTCCCTCCGGCCGGCGCCCGGCTGGCGCTGAGCACCGACCAGCTCGTGGAGGGGGTGCACGTCGAAGCCGGCACGCCGCCGGCGGTCATGGCGCGCAAGCTCCTGCGGCGCAGCCTCAGCGACCTGGCGGCCGCCGGGGCGACGCCCTGGGCGGTCGCGTGGAACGTCGCCGTGCCGGCGGAGACCCCGCTGCGCTGGCTCAAGAAGCTGGCCCGTGCCTTCGTCGCCGAGGCCGAGCTGTTCGGCTGCTCGGTGATCGGCGGCGATCTCACCCAGGCGGCCGCCACCGTGCTCAGCTGCACCGTGATCGGCCGCGAGTGCAGCCACCGCGCGCCCGGCCGCCGCGGCGCCCGGCCCGCGGCATGCCTTGTTGTCGCCCGCCCCCCCGGCGCCCCCGCCTGCTGCCGCCCCCACCCGCCCCCCCAACCCCGCCCGTGCGCGCGCCGGGCCCCGC
>JACNJP010000384.1 GCA_014382465.1 Planctomycetota bacterium | reverse complement strand
CTGGACCTCAAGCTGCCCGACGGTGACGGCCTGGACCTGCTCGAGGAGGTGCAGGCCGAGGGCACCGACCTGGCCGCCCTGGTGATCACCGCCTTCGGCTCCCTGCGCGGCGCCGTCGAGGCCGTCCGCAAGGGCGCCTTCGACTATGTCGCCAAACCCTTCGAGCTCGACGACCTGCTGCTGACCGCCAAACGGGCGCTCGAGCAGCGCGACCTGCGCCGCTTCGCCGACCTGCGGGCGCGGCTCGACGACGCCTTGTGGCCGGTGGCGGAGGCGCCGTCGACCCAGAAGGTCATGGAGCTGCTGCGCCGGATCGGCGGCAGCGGCGCCACCACCGTGCTGCTGACCGGCGAGAGCGGCGTCGGCAAGGGGCTCGCCGCCCGCTACCTGCACGCCGCCAGCGGCGGCGGCCAGGACGCGCCCTTCATCCCGGTCTCCTGCACCTCGATCCCCGAGACCCTGCTCGAGTCGGAGCTGTTCGGCCACGAGCGCGGGGCCTTCACCGACGCCAAGGAGTCGAAGCGCGGCCTGGCCGAGCTCGCCTGGGCCGGCACGCTGTTCCTCGACGAGGTCGGCGACCTGCCGCCGGGCATCCAGGCCAAGCTCCTGACCCTGCTCGAGGACCGGGTCTTCCGCCGCGTCGGCGGCACCCGCCAGCTCCAGCTCGAGGCGCGGGTGGTCGCCGCCACCAACCGCGACCTCGAGAAGGAGGTCGCCGAGGGCCGCTTCCGCCCCGACCTCTACTACCGCCTCAAGGTGGTGCCGGTGGAGATCCCGCCGCTGCGCAGGCGCTTCGAGGACGTCGCGGCGCTGGCCCGCTACTTCCTGACCCAGTACCGCCGGGAGTTCGGGGTGGCGGTGAACGCCTTCGATCCGGCCGCCCTCCGCGCCATGGAGGCCTACGGCTGGCCCGGCAACGTCCGCGAGCTGCGCAACGCCGTCGAGCGCGCCGCCCTGCTGGCCCCGGGCAACACCATCAGCCTCGCCGACCTGCCCCCCGAAGTCGCCGGCGAGGGGCGGCCGTCGGCCACCGGCCTCGGGAGCCTCGAGCTCCCGGCCGAGGGCATCGATCTGCAGGAGCTGGAGCGCCGCTGGGTCGGCGAGGCCCTGGAGCGGTGCGCCGGGAACCGCAGTCGCGCCGCCCGGCTGCTCGGGATGAACCGCGATCAGATCCGCTACCGGATCGAGAAATTCGGCCTCGAAGGCCCCGCCTGAGCCGCTCAGCGGCTGCGGGGGAGGCGCATCCGGACGGCGGTCCCGCTGGGGACCTCGAGCAGCTCCAGGGCGCCGCCGAGCGAGTGCAGGTGCCGCTGGCAGATCGCCAGGCCGAGGCCAGAGCCGCGCACCTTGGTGGTGAAGAAGGGCTGCAGCACCTTCTCCCGCACCTCGGCCGGGATGCCGGGGCCGTTGTCGCGGAACTCGACGTAGGCGCGATTCTCGTCGGCCTCCACGATCAGGGTCACGACGCAGCCGGCCGGCCGCGCCTCCAGCGAGTTCTCCAGCAGGTTCCGGAGCACCTGCTCGAAGATCATCGGGTCGAGCTCGACCACCGGGCGGGCGCGCAGGTCGAGGCTGATCTCGGCGCCCCGCCGGTCCGCCTCGCGGCTGGACTGGCCGATCCAGTTCTCCAGCCACTCGGCGAGGTCGGTGCGGTCCTTGTGCGGCGAGGCCGGGCGGCCGAAGCGCATCAGGTCGGTGACCAAGCCGTCCAGCCGCGAGATCTCGGCGGCGACGTCGTCGAACACCTGCTCCTCGTCGGGTCCCGGACGGAGCCGGCGGCGAAGGATCTGCAAGGCGCCGTGGATGCCGGCGAGGGGGTTGCGGACCTCGTGGGCGACCTGGGCCGACAGCTCGCCGAGCGCCGCCAGGTTGCGGGCGGTGTCGAGCTCGTGCTTGAGCTTCTCGGACTCGGTGATGTCGCGCAGGATGGCGCCGGCTCCGACCTCGCGGCCCTGGCGGTCGCGGACCAGGCTGCGGGTCAGCGAGACGGTCAGCTCGCGGCCGTCGCGGGTTCGCCTGCGAGTGATGTAGTTGCGCAGGCGGCCGCGCCGCGCGGTGCGCCGGATCAGCTCGTCGAGCTCGCCGGACTGCCGCAGATCCTCGGTGAGCAGCAGCTCGGCGGAGCAGCCGATGGCCTCGGCCGCGGTGTAGCCGAACATCTCCTGGGCGCCGCGGTTCCAGGCCCGGATGCGGTGGTCCTGGTCGATGAACAGGACCGCGTCGGCCGACAGGTCGGCGACCTGGGCCAGCTGGTAGGGCGTCAGCGGCCCGGTCGCGGCCAGATGGAAGCCCGGCCCCTCGTCCTCGCGGACCGGCTCGTCGGTCCACCGCAGCAGCAGGCCGCCGGAGTAGTGGGCGGTGGCCTCGACCTCGCGCCCGCCAGGTGCGGCGCCCTCGAGGAAACCCTTGACCCAGGCCACGAAGCCCGGGCAGGCGGCCTGATGGGCGGGAAGGACGAAGCCGTCGTCGGCCGGCCGCAGCGGCAGCTCGGGGAAGCCGGCCAGGGCCGCCCCCAGGCCCTCGCCGCCGGCGGCGGTCCGGCCGCTGCTGCGGCCGACCCGCCGAACGAGGTCTTGGAGGTCCTCCTCCGGCACGATGTCGCACAAGGCGGACTCGAAGGAGTTCAGGTAGCTGACCCAGAGAGGAAGACTCACCCCAAGGATGTAACGGCGGCGGGGCTTTCCTGCCAGCCCTGGGCTGGCCGCGGCATAATCTTCGGCTGAGCTCGGCTCGACCCACCATGCGCATCCTCCTCGTTGGTTCCGGAGGCCGGGAGCACGCCCTGGCCTGGAAGATCTCCCAATCGCCGCTGTGCGAGCAGCTGTGGACCGCTCCTGGGAACCCCGGCACGGCCGCCTACGGCGAGAACCTGCCGATCGCCGCCGACGACCTCGATGGCCTGGTGGCCTTCGCCGAGGAGAACCAGGTCGGTCTGGTCGTCGTCGGCCCCGAGGGCCCGCTCGCCGACGGCCTGGTCGACCGGCTGATCGCCGCCGACATCCCGGCCTTCGGTCCGACCGCCGAGGCCGCCGAGCTCGAGAGCAGCAAGGCCTTCTGCAAGGAGGTCTTGGTGCGCCACCGCGTGCCGACCGCCTCCTACCGGGTCTACAAGGACCTCAACCCGGCCGTCTCCTACCTCGAAGGCGGCGCGCGCTACCCGCTGGTGGTCAAGGCCTCCGGCCTCGCCGCCGGCAAGGGGGTGGTGATCTGTCCGGACGCCGCCACCGCCCGCGAGGCGGTCAAGGGGATGCTCGAGGACGGCCTCCACGGCGCCGCCGGCCGCACCGTGGTGGTCGAGGAATTCCTCCAGGGGCCGGAGGCCTCGGCCTTCGCCCTGACCGACGGCCGGACCATCCTGCCGCTCGAGAGCTGCCAGGACCACAAGCAGCTCCGGGAGGGCGACCACGGGCCGAACACCGGCGGCATGGGCGCGATCAGCCCCAACCCGCAGGTCAGCGACCGGACCCGGGACACCATCGAGCGCCAGATCCTGCTGCCGACGGTTCACGGCCTGAACCACGAAGGCCGGCGCTTCCGCGGCGTGCTGTTCGCGGGCATCAAGCTGACCCCGGCCGGTCCGAAGGTCCTGGAATTCAACGTCCGCTTCGGCGATCCTGAGTGCCAGGTGTTGATGATGCGGCTCAAGTGCGACCTGGTCCCGTACCTGCTGGCGTGCGCCAACGGCACCCTCGAGGAGCTGGAGGCGCCGGAGTGGGACCCCCGCCCGGCCGTGACCGTGGTGCTCGCCTCCGGCGGGTATCCCGGCCCCTACGCCAAGGGCGAGGAGATCACCGGCCTCGACCAGGTCGAGCAGGGCCCCGGGCTCCAGGTCTTCCAGGCCGGCACCGCCGAGCTCGACGGCAAGCTGGTGACCGCCGGCGGCCGGGTGATGGCCGTCACCGCCGTCGGCCGGGACCTCGACGAGGCCCGCGAGCTGGCCTATGCCGCCGCCGCCGAGATCCACTTCGAGGGCAAGACCCTGCGGCGGGACATCGGCCAGTCGGCGCTGGCGTCCCTGGAGGGCTTCGCGTGAAGTCGGACGCCGCCCTCAGCCGCTTCGAAGGCTTCCTGCGCCGCAAGGGCCTGCGCGTCACCGACCAGCGCCGCGAGATCCTGAACGCCGCCTGGGCCACCCACGATCACTTCAGCGCCGAGGAGCTCTACGGCTGGCTGCGCGGCGCCGGCTCGAAGGCCAGCCGGGCCACCGTCTACCGCACCCTGACCCTGCTGGTGGAGGGCGGCTTCCTCTCGGCGCTGGACGGCGGCAAGGGGCAGATGCTCTACGAGCACATCCTCGGCCACAGCCACCACGACCACATGATCTGCCTGAAGTGCGGCAAGATCATCGAATTCCGCAACGAGGAGATCGAGGGGCTCCAGCACGCCATGGCGGCCAAGCACCGCTTCCGGCTCATCCAGCACACCCTGACCCTGGAAGGTTACTGCTCAGCCTGCCACGAGGCGCTCACTCGAGCCGGTCCTGGATCGTGACCGCCAGGTCCTCGGCGAGGTCGCCGCGCGAGCGCCACAAGCTCCGGGCGCGGATCTTGAGCTCGGCGACGTCCGGTCGGCCCATGATCTCTAGCACGTGGATCTTGACGTTGACGTCGTCGATGACGAATTCGATCCGGCGCGATCCGCGCTTGAGGTCGATCTCGGTCCCGCGCTCCTGAGCCACGGCTTCGGCCACCCGCAGCACGACGTCGGGCTGATGCGGCAGCACGATGGTGCCGCCGTCGTCCGAATTCTCGTCGTGGGCCCAGACGCCGAGGGCCACCCCGGCGCCCACCAAGGCGGCGTCGCAGGCCGGCAGGGAGAGCAGCAGGGTCAGGGCGAGGGCGAGGGAACGTACCGGTGCAGACATCGAGCAACCTCCGTCAGGCTGCCCGGATTGTAGCCGTCAGCTCCTCCCATCCAAGCGACCGGCCACCGCTCTTCAGGAACTTCTCGACGAAGGGGTGGTCGGTGCTGCGGCTCTCGGCGAGGGCCGAGCCGGCCCGGGCGCCCAGGACCTCGACCGCCAGCAGGCGTTGCTGCGGGGAGAGGTAGGGCCGCTCCCCCTCCGCCCAGGCCCGCAGCAGCGCGCCGACGTTCTCGAGCCGCGGCCGGCGGCTGGCGTCGGGGAACAAGCTGCGGGCGGCCTCGGCCAGCGAGGTCGGGCGCAGGAAAGGATTGAGCATCGACGCCCAGATGCGCCGGAAGGCGCGGGCGCACAGCCGACCGTGCAGCCGGCCGCGCTCCACCAGCGGGTAGTCGCAGGCGATGACGTGGCCGGCCGCTTCCACCAATTGGTTGAGGCCCGGCGTGCCCGGCGCCCAGATCGCCGGGAGGGTGGGGTGGAACACCACCGCGGCGGGCGGCCGGTCGGCGACGAAGCCGCGGCGGTAGTCGGCCGGCAGGGTGGCGTGGAAGCCCGGCCACAGCGAGGTCGGCCAGACCGAGGGCCGGTTGCCCGGGTCGGGCAGGCGCAGGGCCTGGGTGAGCTGGCCGGCCAGGGCCTCGATCAGCTCCTCGGTGGCCTCCGCGGCCGCCTCCGGGTCGTCCTGGCTGATCTCCTGGAGGGTGCTGGCCCACTGCGCCAGCGGCGGCGTGTGGAGCCAGGCCCAGTGGCCGGCGCCGAGGTCGAGGATCCGTTCGCCGGCGTCACCCTTGATCCGCTCCCAGATCGGCTCCGGCGACTGGTGGAGCATGGTGGGGTGCCCGCCGCGCTCTCGCAGCAGCCGGGGCAGGTGGTCCTCGGCCAGGTGCCAGTCGCCGAAGAACAGCAGCCAGCGTCGGTCGGGGCAGTCCTGCTGGAGCGAGCGCCAGCGCTCGGCGGCGGCCCGGTCGCGCTCCTCCGGCGGCCCGTCGACCCAGGCGCCGGCGATCAGCCCC
>JACNJP010000252.1 GCA_014382465.1 Planctomycetota bacterium | reverse complement strand
GGCGGCGCTGGCAGCGCGGGCAGAAGTGGGTGCCGCGCTGCCCGACGACGATCTTGCGCAGCTCGGCGCCGCAGACACGGCAGGCCTTGCCCTGGCGCCCGTAGACCTGGAACTGGTGCTGGTAGCTGCCCGGCTGGCCGGTCGGCGTGCGCTCTCACGCCGCCGAAGAGGTCCTGCCGGACGGCCAGCCCTCCCTAATTGACGTCTGACCCCTAAATACTCCCGGCGATCGCTGGGGGCGGTCAGTCGTCCCCAGACATTTCCCCGGTCATCTCCGATCGCAGGACCTCTTCGGCGGCGTGAGAGCGCTTCGCTCGGTCAGAGCCGAAGAGGTCCTGCGATCGGACCTCACGGGCAAACGCCGAGGGCGTCGACCGCCAATCGCTCACCGGGGTCCAGCAGGGCCTCGACCCGGAAGCGGACCGCTGCGCTGTTGGGGAGGTCCAACGCCACGCTCCAGGCTTCGGCCGGAGCGGCGGCCGCCAGGTCCTCGGTGACCGATGCGAGCAGCGCGCCACTGGCGAAGTCGAAGGCGCTGAGCCGGGCGGTCCCCATGCCTGGGCCGCGGATGCTGCGCAATTCGAAGCGCCGGCCGATGCCCTCCCACTCCAGGTAGGCGCCGTCGGAGTCGGTGTAGCTGATCTGGAGGCCGATGACCTCGATGCCGAACTCCTCGATGGTCGGCCAGCGCTTCAGGCGGTGCCAGGGCCACACCCGCTCCGGCGCCGGGTTGGTGGGCTCGTTGGGATCGAAGGTGTCGATCCCGGAGGCGCCGTCCTCGACCAGGAACGGGGCAGGCATCGCCACCCACGGCGCCCCCGGCAGGTCCTGACCGAGGTAGACGCCGTACTGCGTGCCGACCACCAGCGAGCGGTCGGTGGTCCAGCTCGAGGTGAACGCGAGCGGCTCGAGCCAGATCGCTGGCAGCGGGCCGCCGACCGGCTCCCACCTGGGCGTGGCCGCGGCGAGGTCGTACTTCCAGACGCCGGAGCCCCAGGTCGTGACGTAGACCACCGGCCGCTGGTCGAAGTCGGGCGGCAGGGCGATGTCCCGGACCTGTCCGTCCAGGCCGGCGGGATCCAGCTGCTGGCCCGAGACGCCGCCGAGGAGGTCCATGACCTGCCACACCTCGGGGGAGGCGAAGTCGGCGACGAACAGCCGCGGGTTGACCTCTCGGGAGAAGAACGGATCGATCGCCAGGTCCATCAGCTCCCGTTCGGTCTGGTAGATCAGGCGCCAGGTGTCCCCTTCGAGCCGCACGACCCCGCCGCTGGTCACGCCGTAGACATCCCGGCAGGTGGTCGGCTCGGCCGGGTCGTAGGTCGGCGCGATCTCCATCCGCCGCATGTAGGGGGCGAAGGGAGCGCCTTGGAGCTGCCACAGCAGCTCGGCGCTCAGGCCGCCGTCGTGGGAGCGCAAGGTGAGGGGCGGCACGGACATGAACGAACAGAACATGACCTGGTTGCCGCCGGGCAGCGTGCCGCTGGCGTCGAAGCGGGGATGCAGCCGGACCACGCGGCCGTTGCTGGGCATCGGGTGGTCCTTCCAGCCGGAGACGCCGAAGGGGTTCGCGGGCGGGACCGCGGGGTCGAACCACCAGGCCACGCCGCCCTCGCCGGCGACGGCGACTCCGCCGTCGAGACCGTGTTGCGGAGAGACCGAGACGGAGCGCCCGTAGATGATCGGTCCAGCACCGAGCAGGGTGGTTTCTTGGGTGTCGAGGTCGACGCGCGCCAGCCCCGAGCCGAAGGCGGCCCCGAAGGCCAGCCGGTGGCCCTGGGAGTCAGTGCCGGTGTCGATGGCGCGCACGTGGGAGGGCGAGCGGATGGCCACCTGGCGCCAGCGGTTGCCGCTGTCGTCGCTGCGGTAGAGGCCGGCGCTGCGGCCGAGGAAGAGCTGGCCGTCGGCGCCGAACTCCGGGGAGACCGCCATGCCGAGGACCCACTCGCGGCCCTCTCGAGTGCCGAGGGCGTCCTCATTCTCCAGGTAGAAGTCCTGGTGATTGCCGCCGTCCGACCAGGTCAGGCCGTCGTCGGTGCTCGACAGGACGCCGTGGTTCTGGCCAGGGATGCTGGGCTTCGGCATTGCCTGGAGCGCCGCCAGCGTGAACCGGAGTCCGCTCGGGTCCGGCGGCGTGGAGATGAGTGCCCGGACGGCGCTGCCGGGGTCCATCGCGAGCGCGAAGCTGGCGCCGAAGTCGCTGCTGCGCCAGATCTCACCGCCGTCGCCTGTCAGGGAGCCTTGATCCTCTCGGCCACGCCCGACTACGAGGACTCCGGAAGTCCGGAAGTCGTCGGCGAAGGCCAGCGCGGTGAGCCACCAGTCGGTGGGCAGGGTGGCCGGCTGGCTGAACTGGCTGTGCGTGGTCCAGCTCGCGCCGCCGTCATCGGACCGGTGCAGGCAGCCGGCGATTCCCGCCACCACGCTCCGGTCGGGGCCAGCGGCCGCCAGCGGGTCGAAGTCCGGCGCGATGGCGACGCGCGCCAGGGGATCGCTCTCGCCGCTGCGGAGGAGCGAGGACCACGAGAGGGAGCTCTCCTGCCAGGCGTAGACCGCGCCGCCGGTCGTGACCAGGACCGCCGGTCCAGGGCCGCGCCGCGGCGTCGCGAGGTCGCTGATGCAGCGGTCGGCCGGATCCAGGCCGGCGTTGGCCTCGACCACCGACCCGGTGGCCGGGTGGTAGGTCCAGACACCGTCATCGGTGCCGATGAAGAAGCGCGGATCGGCCGCGTTCTGCCAGTACTCGATGGAATTGCCCTCGCGGAACTCAAGGCCGTCGCCGGCCAGGATCGACCAGCTCAGGCCGTCGTCGACGGAGCGCAAGATCTTCGAGTGGCTGTTGGTGGTGATCACCACCTCCACCCCGCCGCCGGGAAGGGGGCCGCAAGCGACGTCGTGGACGTCGTCGTGCGGGAGGTGGTAGGCGAAGGGGGCCGACAGCAGGGCGCAGTGAAGGAGCATGACTGAGGAGAGGCGGGGCGCGGGCGGGCCGGGAGGGTCCGTCGCCGCGGATCCGTAGTCCGAGTTGGATTGGACTAAGGCCCGGCGGAGGTCAGGACAAGCGCAGGCCCCAGAGGACAGCGCTCAGTTCATCGCGCAACTGGCGGAGTCTTCGCCTGCGCTCCCGTTGGAAGGGCGCGGCGAGAAAGGCACGGATTTCGCGCAGGGCCCGCACTCGGTGGAGGAAGAAATACCGGGAATAGAGGTAGGCGAACGGCAGGAGCACGCCCAGGAGGGCCGCCCAAGGCCCGCCGAAGGAGGTCCAGGCCGTCAGGACGATGCCCGCGTGCCAGAGGGGGAAGAGGAGGGCGCCGGCGAGGAATTTGACCGAGACCAGCACGTCCTCGGACTCGGACCAGCGGCGGCCGGCCGAGCGGACCAGGAGCCGCGGCGGCAGGTAGAGCAGGCCGGCGGCGACCGCCAGCGGCAGGCCGATCACCACGGCCAGGAGGTTGCGCAGCACGAAGCGGACCACGGCGGCGGGGGAGTAGCGGGCGTCGAGGTGGTTCACCTCCAGTCCGAGCTCGTCGAGCTGGAGCTGGAAGGCCGCCAGGCGCTGGCGCAGGGCGGCGAAGGCCTCGGGGTCCTCCTGCTGGCGGGCGCGGCCGGCGTCGGCCATTGCCCGCAGCCGCTTGACGACGTGGGCGTCGCGGCGGCCGAGGATCTTCTCCGCCAGCCGCACCAGCGGCAGGTCCTCCCAGCGGTCCAGGTTGATCGTGAGCCGGCGCACGCCGCCTTCGATCGCCGCGGTCAGCGCCTCGACGGCCGGCCACGGATCGCGCTGATAGTCCTCGGCGAAGGCGGCCACGTCGATCGGCGCCCCGATCTCGATCGCCGCGGCCGAGCCGAAGCGGGTCTTGTCGCGGTAGGTGATGCCCACCGGCACGATCCGCAGTCCCAGGCCGTAGCCGCGCGCGGCCTCGGCGCCGAGGGCGATGCGCGCGGCGCCCGACTTGAGCGGCTGGAGCTGCGGCTCGTTGTGGCTGATGCCCTCGGGGAACAGGAACAGGACCTGGCCCTCGGCCAGGGCCTGGTGCGCGGCGGCGAAGGCGTCGCGGTTCTGCCGGGTGTCGTCGCCGTCCAGCTTGCGGTAGACCGGGATCGCGCCGACCTGCTTGGCCATCCAGCCGAGCACCGGGACCGAGAAGATCGGCGCCTTGGCCAGCATGCGGAAGCGGCGCCCGGCGACGCGGTCGACCATCAGCGGGTCGACCAGGCCGTTGGGGTGGTTGGCGACCAGGATCAGCGGCCCGTCGGCCGGCACCTCGCCGCCGAGCAATTCCCAGCGGTAGAAGGTGTCGGCGAGGCGGCCGAAGAAGCCGAAGATCAGGCGGTGCATGCGGGCGAGGGGCAGCCGCGCTGCCCCCGCCAGCCTATCCGGCCGCCACCGGCTCCCCGAAGCGGATCTTGAGGCTGTACTGGCCCTCCTCCAGCTTGGTCTCGACCGGGAAGCCGCAGCGGTGGAAGACCTTGAGCATCGGCGAGTTCTCGACCTGCACGTGCGCCGTGACGCCCTCGGCGATGTTGGCCCGCGCCACGTCGAGCAGCGCCTGCAGCAGCGCCGTGCCGATGCCGCGGTGCTGCCAGTCGTCCTCGACGGTGAAGGCGACGTCGGCCATGCCGGTCTGGGGATCGAAGGAGTACTGCGCCAGCCCGATCATCTGGGCGTGCCCGGGCGGGCCGTGCATGACGACGTGGGCGTAGCGGTTCTTGTAGTCGAGGTCGAGGAAGTCGCGCAGGTCGGCGTGGCCGATCGACCGCACCGCCGACAGGAAGCGCCGGTGGACCGTCTCCTCGGAGCAGCGGCGGAACATGTCGCGCAGCAGCTCCTCGTCGGTGGCGCGCATCGGCCGCAGCCGCAGCTTGGTGCCGTCGCGCAGCTCCAGGACGCTCTCGCGCTGCTCCGGGTAGACCGCCAAGAGCGGCGTCTTCGGCTGGTCGCGGTAGAGGTAGGCGCGGTCCTGGATCGACTCCAGCAGCCAGGCGCGGAACTTCGGGTGGGCGACGTGGATCAGCTCCAGCGCCCGCTCGCGCACCGTCTTGCCGTGCAGGTAGGCGACCCCGTACTCGGTGATGACGTAGTGGACGTCGGCGCGGCTGGTGACCACCCCGGCGCCCTCGGCCAGGGTCGGCACCACCCGCGAAATTTCGCCGCGCTTGGCGGTCGAGGGCATGGCGATGATCGGCTTGCCGCCCTTGCACATGGCGGCGCCGCGGATGAAGTCGACCTGGCCACCCACGCCCGAGTAGAAGCGCGTGCCCTGCGAGTCCGAGCACACCTGGCCGGTCAGGTCGACCTGCAGGGCGCTGTTGACCGCCACCATGTTGCGGTTGCGGGCGATCACCACCGGGTCGTTGACGTAGTCGCAGCCGCGGAATTCGCACTCCGGGTTGTCGTCGATGAAGTCGTAGAGTTTGCGCGTGCCCATGGCGAAGCTGGCGACGATCTTGCGCTTGTGCAGGGTCTTGCGGCGGCCGTTCACCACCCCGCTCATCGCCAGCCCGGCGACGCCGTCCGACAGCATCTCGGTGTGGACGCCGAGGTCCTTCTTGCCGGCCAGCGCCGCCAGCACGGCGTCGGGGATCTTGCCGATGCCGAGCTGCAGGGTGTCGCCGTCCTCGACCAGGTCGGCCACCAGCCGGCCGATGCGGTTCTCGACCGGCCCGGGCGGCGGCGACTCGAGCTCCGGGATCGGCAGGTCGGAGACCACGAAGGCGTCGATCCCCTCCGCCGCGGGGAAGCTGTCGCCCAGGGTCCCCGGCTTGGGCCGGGTGTCCTCCGCTGTCAGCACCGCTGGGGGCTCGTACGCCGCCCCCCCGTCGTGGCCCCCGTGCCCTAGCCTGCCGAAGCCCTGCTCTGGCGGCGCGCGGACTGGCACTTGGTGGCCGCCG
>JACNJP010000205.1 GCA_014382465.1 Planctomycetota bacterium | reverse complement strand
CGTGCGGCCACGATGAAGATCACCGACGAAACCGAGCGCCGGGCCATCGCCTTGAGCCACAGGTCGGCCAGCTTGGGGGCGAAGTCCTCGTCGCTGGGGTAGAGGGTGAAGCCCTGCTCGTAGCAGACCGCCGACTCGAGTTCGCGGTCCAGGTAGCCGTAGGCCCGGCCGAGGTAGTAGTAGGTCTTGGCGCCGAACTCGTCGGCCTGGCGCGAGCCCTCGAGCCGCGGCAGGAGCATCAGGAACAGCGGCAGGGACTCGTCGAACTTCTTCGACAGGAAGGCGCCCTCGGCGGCGGCGTAGAGGACCTTGAGGTCGATGCCGGCGTCGGAGGGGGCCGACTCGATGGCCTCGGCCATGACCTGGTTGGCCTCGAACCGGAGGATCGACTGCGGGTTCTCGGTGGCGACCATCTGGGCGATGCTGATCGCCTCGCCGGCGTCGCCGTCCTGGATCGCCAGCTGCGCCAGCTTGAGCATGGTGCGGTAGCCCGGGTCCTTGAGGAAGATCCCCTCCTCCTTGACCCAGCGCTGGAAATTCTCGCCGAGCTGAGCCGCCAGCTTGAGCTGTCCGAGCTCGAGGCGGTAGCGCAGGTAGCTGAGGTAGGCGTCCTGGACCACCCGCTCGCGGCCGTCTCGTTCGCCGGCGGAGTAGTCCCCGTCCCGGCTCAGGCAGTTGGTGAGGACGTGCTCGTAGAAGGCCTCCGCCATCTCGCCCTCGCCGCGCATGGCGTAGACGTCGGCCATGTGCTTGTAGCCCATGAAGCCGGCCCGCGAGTTGTCTCCCGAGAGCAGGGCGAACTGCTCCAGGCTGCTGATCGCCTGGGTGCTGTGAGTGTTGCGATCGATCGACCCGGCGGGGTAGAGCGCGGCCCAGTGGTAGAACACCATCGACTTGTAGAACATCGACGGGAAGTAGGTCCGGTAGCGCGTCGAGTCCTGGCTCTCCGAGTCCATCTGCTCCCACATCGAGATGACCTCGTTGAGGCCCTGCAGGGTGGAGCGGAACAGCACCTCGGCGTTGGCGATCAGCGCCTTGCGCTGGTCCGGAGGCGGTGGAGCGGTCTCGAACAGCAGGCCGAGGGTGGAGCCGAAGTCGTAGGCCAGCTCGCCGAGGCTGACGCGGGCCTCGTTGGCGAGGCTGGCCGGCGGCGAGGAGGCCAGGAACTCCTGGTAGGCGACCCCTGCGTGCTGGAGCGCGTCGACCTTGGAGGCGCTGTCCTGGGCCCCGGCGGCGGCCAGCTTGCGGATGTCGCAGCGGTCGAGCAGCAGGCGGCTCCGATCCAGGCCGTCGGCCTTGGTCAGGGCGCCGTCCAGGACGACCTCGGAGAGGTCGGTGAAACGGAACTCGTAGGCCAGCGCTCGGGCGAAAGCCGACTCCCGTCGGACCCCCGCGTCTCCGGCGGGGTCCTGGGTGGGGGCAATGAGGCAGCAGAGGGTGATCCCAGCCTGGACAAGCATGTGAGCTCAGTTTCCGGCGTTTGGCTGTAGTAGAAACGGCAACGGCCGGGGCAACCAAATCTGCCCCGGCCGTTCCTGCGCCGGTCAGCGAGCGGCGCCCGGCACGGGGACCGGCTCGAACTCGGCGGGGATGATCACCCGGGCGGTCAGGAGGATCAGCAGCTTCTTGTAGGACTCATACTCACCCTTCCGGGAGAAGAAGAAGGAGAGCAGCGGGACCCGGTTGAGGAAGGGCAC
The DNA here is from genome assembly GCA_014382465.1 of Planctomycetota bacterium. Lineage (GTDB taxonomy): Bacteria > Planctomycetota > UBA1135 > UBA1135 > UBA1135 > J029. The sequence goes on along the minus strand of JACNJP010000205.1, from coordinate 4,235 downwards.
GCCGGACTCCAGGCTCTGCTCGTCGATGACCTTCATGCCGCCCAGCAGCAGGGTGCCGCCGTCCGGGATCAGCACCCGGGTGCGGATCTTCTGCAGCTCCAGCTCCGGCAGCTGCAGGGTCACCGGCGAGCCGGTGCCCAGCGAGGTCTGGAAGGAAGGGATGGGGCGCTTCAGCGTCGCCACGGTCGGGCGGACGTCGATGAAGGTGAAGCGGCGGTCGGCAGAGACCACCGGGCGGACGTCGAGGTAGACGCCGTCGCGGGCGACCCGCACGATCGGGTCGGCGATGGCCGCCGCCTGGGCGATCTCGACGTCGAAGTCGCCGACGTAGGAGACCTGGTTGGCGACCGTCAAGGTGGCCCGCTGGGTGTTGTAGACCATCAGCTTGGGCTCGGTGAGCACCTCGCTGCGGCGCGACTTCTCGACCGCCCGCAGCACCATCTGGAGCTGGGTGTCGTCGAGCCAGGTGTACTGCAGCGAAAGGCCGCCGGAGCCGACCAGGCCCTCCTCGTCGCCGAGGCCGGCGTCGTAGAGGTGCTCGGTCCGCGACAGGATGTTTACGTTGTCGCTGGCCTCGCGGAAGTAGGCGCCGGCGTCGTTGCCGGTGCCGAGCACGCCGGGCTGGCCCGGGCTGCCGAAGCCGGTCGAGCCGAAGTCGTCGAAGACGTTGTTGCTGCCGAGCCCGCCTTCGCCGGCGTCGCCGAGGCCGCGGAAGTCGACCCCGATGTCCTGCAGGAAGCTGTCCTCGACCTTCAGGAAGCGGACCTTGATCTCGACCATGATGTTGGCCGACTTGCGCAGGTCCTCGAGGAGCTGGGCGATGCGGGCCTGCACCTCGGGCGTGTGGCGGACGATCAGCGTGCCGTTCTCGATCGAGATGTTGTCCTCCCAGGAGTCCGGGGAGATGTTCTCCTGGATCGTGGCCAGCAGGTCGTCCTCGGAGAGGATCGTGGCGTCGCGCTCGAAGGCCTCCTCCTCGACCTCCTCCAGGCCTCCGGAGGGGGCCAGGTTGACGTCGACCCCGACGAAGTCGCGCACCGGGCGGACGATGTCCCGCACCTCGTACTTGTGCAGCACGTAGCCGCCGGCGGCCTCCTGGGCGCTCAGGACGTTGACCACGCCGTTGCGGACCACGAAGCGGAGCTGGTCGCCGGAGAGGCTCTCGACCAGCCGCAGCAGCCGCGAGACCTGCATCGGCTTGTTGGTGACCAGGTTGATGGTCTTGACGTCCTCGTCGACGTCCTCGCGGACGGCGCGGGAGACGACGAAGCTGACCCGGGTGAGGGCGGCGAGGTTGTCGGCGATCTCCTCGACCGGCAGCTCCTCGTAGCGCGGAGTGACGCTGATGGTGTCGAGCTGCTCCAGGATCGCGGCCGTGGCCGGATCGGCGTCCTCGGCCATGCTGGCGCTGGTGAGGGGTTTGCGCTTGAGCACCGTGTTGAGCCAGTGGTCGCGGTCGTACTCGATCGAGGAACTCGGCGGCACCGCGAGCTGGCGGAGCTCTTCGAAGGTCCGGACCCACTGGTGGCGGAAGCGGGTCGTGTTGCGGCGCTGCTTGAAGTCGAACCAGGCCTGGTCGGCGATGTCGCGCAACTCGAGGGCGTCCTGGTTGTTCGGGGAGAGGGCCAGGACGGCGTCCAGGCTCTCCAGGGACTTCTCGTAGAAGCCGTTGCTGAAGTGGACGTCGGCCTCCTGGAGCAGGCGGCGGACCTGGTTCTGCTGGTACTCGGCGCGCGCGACCTCCTCGGCCTGGGCGGCGGCGTTGGCCGCGGCGGTGGCCGCCATCCGGTCGGCGGAGACGGAGTCGTTGAGGGCCTGGGTCGCCTGCTGGAGCTTGGCCGACACCAGCGAGTAGTCGAGCGACGGGACGGCGAGGCTGGGGTTGGTGCGGAGCGACAGCTCGGCGCCGTTGTAGTGGAAGACGGCGGTCGCCAGGTCCCCCTTGGCCATGGCGCGGTCCCCATCCTCGAGCATGCCCTGGACCTTGATGATCTGGTTGGCGAGCCGGATACGGCTCAGCGACAACTGGTCCTCGGCGGAGTCCATGTCCCAGTCCCCGCCGCCGAGCAGCGCGTCGCAGCGGCGGATGCCGTCGCGGGCGTCGCGGCTCTGCGGGTCGAGCTGGAAGGCCTCGGCGTAGAGGCTATAGGCGGTCTTTGTGGCGCCGCGGGCGAACTGCTCGTTCCCTTGGCGGACGTACTCGTTGGCGAGTACCCGGCGCTTCTGGATGCTGACGGCGACCTGGTCGCGGTCGCTGGGATCCTGGAACGACGGTGCCGGTTCCGGCGCGCGCTCGAGCGCGTCGCTCGTGGCAGTGGAGTCCTCGAGAGCCGGCTCATCCCAGAGACCGGTGTCGTCGGCGGTCCACTCCTCGGAGGAGGATTGGCACGAGACGAACAGGGCGAAGGGGAGCAGGAACAGGGGGAACCGAGTGATGCGCATCAGCTTGGGTTCAGCGGTGGGGAGGCCAGGAGCCGTCGCGTGCGGTCTGGCCGGGTGTTCTGGACTAGGGGGCGCCAAGAACGCGGGGGGAACGAAAAGGATCAGCCGTCCTCCGAAGACGGCGATTCGAGCGGGAGCACCAACTCCAGCGCCACGGAAGCACCGCAAGGATCGGAGAGACGGAGGCTTGCAAGCAGTGGAGTCACGGTCGCCAAACGGGTTCGGTCGGCGGGCCGGTCGTTGATTATGACCCGGCGCCCCAGCGCGTCAAAGCGGGGGATCTTAGTCTCCACCTGGAGAGTGGTTTCCTGGAGTATCAGCCCTTCCAGGAACCAACCGGAATCGCCGATGGCCTCGCCCGGGCCGGCGGCGAAGGGGCCGAGCTCCGGCAGGCCGGGCCGGCGCAGGGTGAGCCAGAGGCGTCCCGCGTCGGCCTGGCCGCGGCTGGACCAGGTGGACCGCCGCGGCAGGGTGCAGGAGGCGGCGGCCGGCTCGGAGGAGCGGGTCTCCCAGCGGCTGGCGTCGGCGCCGGCCGGCAGCTCGCGCCGGACCTCCGCGCGGACTCGGTAATGGTAGGGGATTCCTTCGCAGCCGGCCGGGTCCAGGAATTCGAGCAGCGAGGTCGAGGGAAGTTCCTCGGGACCGCCGTCCCCGGCCCACCGGGTGGTGACGTAACGCAAGCCCTCTACAGGGTTTCGGGGGTCCTGGACCCAGCTCAGGCGGATCCCGCCCTGCTGTGCTGAGGCCTGGAGGTCGAGCGGCGGGTAGACCTGTTCGACGCTGCCTGGGCCGCCGCCGCCGATCCCTGCCGCGCTCCGATGGAAGGCGCCGAGGGCCGCGCGCCCGAGCCGCGGCGGGCCGGAGAGCTGGAGGAGGCGCTGGCCCAGGTCGCGGCCGGGGTCTCGAAGCTCCTCCTCCATGGGGGCGGGCAGCGCCGGGAAACGCGGGGGGGCCTGCCACCTCAGCAGGGCGGTCGACGCCGTCACGAGCCCGGCGAGGCCGAGCAGGAGGAGGGGGAGGAGCCTCATCCGGACCGAATCATCAGGGCTTCCGCCGGCCACGCGTGGACGATGAGCCGGGCTCGCAGCAGCTGGTCCTCGATCCTCAGGTCGAGGCGCCGCGGGTCGGCCAGGACCCCGGCGGCGACCGGCTGGGCCAGCAGGCTCCGGACCCAGGGCAGGACGGCGGCCGGCGGGCCTTCGAGTTCGGCCTCGAGCTGGAGCGGGCCGGCCGGGTCCGGCGCGCTCAGCCGGAGCAGCGTCGCCCGGCCCCCGCTGCCGGGGACGATCGAGAGCCATCGATCTAACAGAACCCAGGCGGCGGCCCCGGCCTGGCCGGCCGCCAGGAGTTCTGCTCCGGCCAGCTCGGGAGGGTCGAGCTTCCACTGGACCAGGCTGCGGTGGAGTTCCAGCAGCGCCGGCGTCGGCGGCGGCGGTCCGCCGAGGGCTTCGCGGGCCCAGTTCGCGGCGGGCACGGTCCGGACCAGCGGCGCCGTCTGCTCGATCCGATCGCGATAGCGGGCGGCGGTGCTGCGTTGACCGTTCCAGTCCAGCAGACCGGTCAGCGCCAGGAACAGGAGCACCGCGGCGAGCAGCAGGCGGCTCACCCTTCCGCCCTCACGCTGGACTGGCCGAGGTAGAGGATCCGGCCGTCGCGGGACGATCCAGGGCGAAGCCGCAGGCCGGGCCCGAGGGCGCCGGGGTCGAAGCCGGCGACGCCCTCTTCGAGCTCCAGCCGCAGCTCGACCGCCCGGCTGCCTTCGGCGGCGACCGCCTCGAGGCGGTGCAGGCTGC
>JACNJP010000518.1 GCA_014382465.1 Planctomycetota bacterium | reverse complement strand
GGAGCGCTGGTGCCGGGCGGCGGGGTGGCGTGGCCGCCGCCGGGCGGGACCGTGTCGCCGGGGCCGCGGTAGGTGCCGCCGTGCGCGGCCAGCTCGGCCGGGAAGGCCAGCGCCACGGCGAGCGTGAAGGGAATCGAGAAGCGGTTCATCAGTCTCCGGTGTTTCGTGGAAGGAAAGAGCGGCCGCGCCGGAGAAGGGGCAAACGCGGTGCCAGGCCGCTTCCGGGGCCCCAAGCCCTGGAATGGTCACGGAAGGGAAACGGGGTTCCCTCCGGGGAACGCCTGCGGCGCCGCGGGTCCGAAGCGGGGTAGAATTCGGTCCCGCCTTTCGACCCGATGACCGCTCTCGCCCGTCTCGCCGCTGCCGCCGCCTTGTGCTGGTCCGTCTCGCCCACCGCGGCGGCTCAGTCCGGCTGCGCCGACCCGGCCCCGAACGGCCAGGTGGTGGTCCACCGGGACCTCCTGGTGAGCTTCAGCGACGGCTACCTCACCAGGATGGACGTCTACCTGCCGGCGGTGGCGCCCGGGTCCTGCGGCTGGCCGGCGATCCTCTGTGTGCACTCCAACCGCGGCAACAAGGGCCAGATGGAGGACCTCGCCCGCAGCCAGGCCCGACGCGGATACGTCGCGCTGGCCTTCGACCTGCGCGGGCAGGGTCCGTCGATGGCCTTGAACGACCCGCGCATCTACGGCAGGGGGGAGCTCGGTCTCCGCGAGCGGCTCGACCTCTTCGAGCTGCTGGAGGCGGCCGAGGCGAACTTCCCGGCCGAGATCGACTTCCGGCGCCTGGGCCTGGCCGGCCCGACCCAGGGAGGCTTCTCCGCCTGGGCCGCGGCCGCCCACTCGGGCAAGCTGCCACCGCCCAACCCCTGGCGCAGCGCGCCCTTTCCGGTGATGGCGGCGGTGGCGGCCCACGACTTCTCGGCCGACCTGTGGGAGTGGATGCTGCCCGAGGCGAGCTCCATGACCGAGATGCTCGCCTTCAACCTGTTCGCCGACGCGCCCGGTCTCCACAACGATCCCCAATTCGTCGCCCGGGCGACGCCTTTCCTCCTGGCCGAGGACTTCGCCGGCCTCCGCCGCCTGCTGGACCAGCCCGAGCTGCACCTGCCCACGCTGCTGCGGAGCAGCCGGGTCCCGGTGCTGGCCTCCCTCTCCTACGACGACAAGTTCGGCCCGCCCAACTCGCTGCTGGAGGCCTGGAACGCCATCTGCCCCGGCGCCCCGAAGCTGCTCAACCTGACCACCGGCGGCCACAACACGCCGGTCAACCTGCACGAGCAGGAGGTCCGGGAGCACCGCCAACGGCTGTGGTTCGACCGCTTCCTGAAGGACGACCTGAACGGCGTCGACGAGCTGCCGCCGCTCCGCATGGCGGTGGTGCCGTCCGACCCCCTCCAGCAACTCTCCCCGGATTCACTCTGGGACGTGCGCGAATACCCGGCCTGGCCGCCCGCGCCCTCGATCCCGGAGCGGTGGTATCTGGACTCGGGCGGCACGCTGAGCCGGTGGGCCCCCGCGGCCGCCTCCGGCCAAGACCGGCTCGAACACCTCAATCCCAGCGCCTACCGCGTCGCCGACTACCTGGCCGAGCTGCCCTCGCCGGAGGCCCTGCTGAAGCGCATGCCCTTGCACGGGCTCGCCTACGACACCGCTCCCAGCCCCCGGGACCAGATGCTGCTGGGGACCTCGAAGGTCCGCCTCTACGTCCGGTGTCCGGATCCGGCCTTCCAGCTCCACGCGGCGCTGTTCGACCTCGACCCTGCGGGCCGCGCCCGCTACATCACCGGCGGCGCCACCACGGTCCGCAACCACCCGGGGGGCGGCGCCTCGCTGCTCGAATTCCCGCTGAGCGCCTACGGCTACGTCCTGCGACAGGGACACCGGCTGCGGCTCCAGGTCGAGAACCTGGCCTGGCACCGGCCGCCGATGACCCTGCGGGCCATCGAGCCGGAGCGGCTGCCGACCTTCCTGCTGGCGCTCCCGGTGTTCGAGCCCTTCGCGGTCGACATCCTGCGCACTCCGACCGAGGCCTCCCACCTCGAGCTGGCCACCGTTCCCCTGCAGCAGCCCCGGCTGGTGGCGGGCGCGTCCTGGGTCGACCGCGACCGCCCCGAGGACCTGGCCCTGGCGATCTACTCCGACAGCTCCAAGCGCGGGCGGGCCTATCAGATCCTGCTGGGTACCTCCGGCGTCGTCCCGCCCACCCCCTTCTTCGGCGTCGCAGTCCCGCTGGTCTTCGACGCCTTGACGAGCGTCTGCATCCAGCGGCCCAACCAGCCGCCGCTGTTCGGCTTCCGCGGCCGCCTGAACCACCAGGGCAGCGCCCGGGCCGAGATCCGCGGCAGCTGGCTGCCGCCGCTTCCGAGCGCCGTCCGGGTCATCGACCTGGTGGCCCTGGTCGAGGTCCCGGGCGGACCGCCCGAGCTGACCACGTCTGTCCGCCTGTCGGTGGACTGAGCCCTGGACCGTCGGCGTGAACCCGCCGCCAGGAGGTCCTAAGCTGCTCTACTCCGCAGGAGGAACCGACCATGGGCAAGCGAATCGACTGGTACTACCGCCGCAAGGGCTGAACCAGCTGCAAGCGTTCCGACGCCTTCCTCGAGGCCCGGGACCTGGCCGTCCGTGAGACGGTCGACGCCAGCAAGGTGCGCTTCGAAGCCAGCGACCTCGGCCAGCTCTTCGCCGGCGCCACCCAGTTGGTGGTGGCCAAGGGCAAGAAGCTGGTGGTCTTCGACCTGGAGCGAGACCTGCCGGCGCCGCAGGACCTGGCCCGGGTGGCGCTCGGCCCGAGCGGAAAGCTGCGCGCCCCGGCGGTCCGCTGCGGCACGAAGTGGTTGATCGGCTTCCACCCGGAGGCCTACGCCGAACACTTAGATTAGGCCGCGGACCCGGCCCGGCCTCAGGCGGGCAGGGTCGGCTCGACCGCCACCGAGGAGCCGGATTCCTCGATCCGCTGCTGGGCGGAGGCGTGGCGCTCGTCGAAGCCCGCCATCCAGTCGACGATCCGGCCGAGCACCTCTTCCTGGCTGTGCCGCATGGTGAAGGTGTGGTCGGCGTCGGGGATGACTTCGATCGTGACCTGGCTCTCGACCTGGGCGGTGGAGTAGCCCTCGAGGGCCTTCCGGCCCAGCAGCAGCCGGAGCTGGTCCCAGCCCGGGTCCCCGCGGGAGAACAGGAACAGCAGGCAGGACCCCCGGTCGAGGATCTTGCTCATCATGCCGGTGAACCAGTCCTGGGCGTCGTCGAGGGTCTTGCTGGGCCGGAACAGCTCGCGGACCTGGAACGCCAGGGCCATGCCGATCTTGCGGAAGGAGCTCTTGCCGGTCAGCAGCCGCTTCCAGCTGTAGCCGCGGAAGGCGGCGCTGCGCCAGTAGAAGCGCGCGTCCCGCTCGAGCGTGGCGTACTTCTCCCACGAGTGATCCAGCTCGTACTCGCGGGTGTTGATCAGGATCGCCCCGATCACCCGGGCGTCGCGGGCGGCGAAGCCGAAGGAGGCCTGGCCGCCGACGCACAGGCCGATCAGGACGAAGCGGCGGTAGCCCCAGTCCTCCTCCAGGAGCTGCATGACCTCGCGGCACTGGCTGAGCCACTGGATCTTGATCGACTGCCCGTCCTTGCGGACGTCGGTGTTGCCGATGCTCGACAGGTCGAAGCGGGCCGCCGGGATGCCCTGCTCGACCAGGCGGCGGGCCAGGCGTACACCGAGCCGGTGCGGACCGACGCGGTGGGTCATGCCCGAATTGAGGATGATCACGCACAGGTCGGGCTCGTCCTCGCGGCCCTCGGTGGCCGGGTGGACGATGCCGTAGACTTCGGAGGCCCCAGAAGTGCAGGTGAACGGGTGCTCTCTCATGAGGCTACGGCGGCGAAGCCGTCGGTGATGGTCCGCAGGACCCGATTGGGGATGTAGACCCGGATCGGGTTGGTCGGCTCCTTCCTGGCCGGATCGTGGACGTGCTGGTATTCGACCGTGGCGCCGGCCGCCGCCAGGGCGCGGCAATACGGCTCCAGCTCGCCGCGCTCGGTTGTGTCGATGAACATGGCGTTGACCGACCCGAGCTCCAGGCCGCGTCGGAGGTCCCAGGCCTCGAGCTCGTCGACGAAGGCGCCGGGGAAGCACTGGCCGAGGGCCTCGAGGCGGAACGGGCTGTCCTCGGACTCGCGGATCGAGCCGTGGACGCCGCGGTACATGCTGACGAAGGTGCGGTGCTCCTCGACGATCTCCTCGAGGTACTCCTTGCCGCTGGGGATCGGATCCCACAGGACCACGCGCTCGATATCGGACCGGGCAGCGGCGGCCTCGAGGCTCATGGCGGCGCCGAGCCGGCGGCCGACGAGCTGGAAGCGGCTGACGCCGGTCTCCTTGCCGAGCAAGCTCAGGCTGTCGGCGAGGTCCTCCCGCCAGCGCGCCAGCGACATGTCCTGGTCGTCGCCGCCGCTGTCGCCGGTGCCGGTGTAGTCGAAGCGGAACACCGGGAAGCCGAGCTTGGCGATCCGGTCCGACAGGACCTTGAGGGACCGGTAGCTGCGGAAGTACTCGTTGGCGAACGGCGGGACGATCACGACCCCGAGGTCCCCGTGCACGCCTTCTGGAGGCGTGTGGAGGATTCCAAACCTGGGAAGGTCGGTGGAGCCGAAGTAGAGCTGCTTCATGGGGCGGGGAAAGCGGCCGGAGGAGCTCGATCCGGGCCGCGCAAGGGCGAATTCGAGGGCGGTAGCCTCAATGGCGGGAGGGAAGTATAGCAGCCGCATCGGCCTCCACGCGGCGGCAGCGGGCCCCGGAACCTGCGGCTATAATCCCCGCCCCATGAGCAAGAAAACCGTTTTTGTCACCGGCGCCAGCCGCGGCATCGGCCGCGCGGTCGTCGATCGATTCCTCGAGGACGGCTGGCAGGTGGCCATGGCCGCCCGCTCCCTCGACGTCCTCAAGGAGATCGAAGCAGCCCACCCCGGCGTCTCCAAGGCCTGGCACCTGGACGTCAGCGACCGCGCCGAGGTCGACAAGGTCGTCGCCGAGGCGGTCGAGGCCTTCGGCGGCCTGGACCTGGTCATCAACAACGCCGGGCGGGGCGAGCGCACCCCGATCGACGCCATCAGCGACGAGGACTGGCACGGGATGATCTCGGTGAACCTCGACGGACCGATGTTCGTCACCCGCGCGGCGCTGCCCCACATCCCCAAGGGTGGCCAGATCATCAACGTCTCCTCGGTGCTCGGGAAGGTCGGCTCGGCCTATTCCAGCGCCTACTGCGCCTCCAAATTCGGCCTGATCGGCTTCACCAAGGCCCTGGCCCTGGAGCTGGCCGGCCGCGGCATCCAGGTCAACGCCGTCTGCCCCGGCTGGGTGGCCACCGAGATGGCCGAGTCCGGCATCGTGCTGGAGGCGGAGAAGCTCGGCATCCCGACCTCCACGCTGCGCATGAAGCTCATGATGGACGTGCCGCAGCGGCGCTTCCTGGAGGCCGAGGAGATCGCCCACCTCATGGCCTACCTGGCGACGCCGGGCGCCCGCGGGATCACCGGCCAGGCGATCTCGATCTGCGGCGGCCTCTGCCCGGCCTGACCGCCTCGGGCGGCCAATTGCGAAGGCTGGGCGGGTCACCCCGCCCAGCCTTCGGCGCCGGATCGGCCCGGCCTAGCCGGCGACGGCCTTCTCGAGCTCGGCGGACACCTGCTCGAGGGTGGAGACGAAGTGGCTCTCGTGGTTGAGCTTCACGCCGAGCTTCTTCTCGATCGCCGCGATGACCTGAAGGGCGTCCATCGAGTCTCCGCCGAGGTCGATGAAGGTGTCGCCGAGCTCGACTTCGTCAACCTCCAAGACCTTGCCCCAGACTTCGGCAACGGTCTTCTCCATCTCGGTCCTAGGGCGGGCGTCGGTCATCGGTCGGGGTCGTTTCTGGCTAAAGGCTCGTGGCAGGGAGAGGGGGCCGAA
>JACNJP010000579.1 GCA_014382465.1 Planctomycetota bacterium | reverse complement strand
TGTACCGTTCACGAAAGTCTGTCGCCTTTGACGCCCTCGAGCGGCACGCCGCCTCGGGTCCTTTTGACGAGTCCGTATCCTTCCAGCGTCGCGTAGATCGCTCCACGCTCTGCTCTCCGGCGCTCACGCGCCGTGCTCGCGCCCTGCACCGCCTGTTCGACGGCTGAGCACGCGGTCTGATAGAAGCCGGCATGGCTGTCTGGAGTGTAGCACGTGGCCATCTTCTCGTAAGCCACCTCCCGCGTTCCCCAGGACAGCACCCTCCGCGGGATCTCTCGGTCCACCCGCCGCCAGGCCAGGCCCAGCAGCCCCGCCGCCTCCTCCACGGTCCCAAACGCCGCCCCTTTCTCGAGTTCCACCGCCCCCTTCAGCTCGCCCATGCCCCGCTCCGACCAGGCGTTGTGCTGCGGCGTGTAGGGCAGGTTCTTCAAATGGATCACCTGGTGGCCGTGCAGCCACCCGCCCACCATCCAGTTCACGTTCTCGGGGCCGTTGTCGCTGCAAAACACCGACGGCAGCACTCCGTACTCGTGCCACGCCCAGTCCAGGAGCTCCGCCACCGCCGCACCCGTCGGCGACCCTCCCGCGCTCAGCGCCAGCGTCCGGCGGCTCCCCAAGTCACGCAGCGCCAGCCCGTGGACCTTCACGCCGTCCACCCGGCCGAGCAGCGTCGCGTCCAAGCACCACACCGCGTCCCGCCGCGCCACCGACACCGTCAAGCGCTGCTGCGCCAGTCGACGTTTGCGCCGCGCCTCGTGCCGGGCCTTCCACGCCCGCAGCACCCCACGCACCACCCGAAGCGGCACCCGCAGCCCCAGCCAGCGGAAGATCGCATCCGCGCCCGTCTTCCACCCCATCTTCCCGAGCGCCTCCCGCACCGGACGCAGCGCCTGCCGGTACTCCGCCTCATCGTGGCCCGGGCGACCCACCTTCCGCGGCGGCTCAGTCCGCCACCGCTCCAGCGTCCGCAGCGTGATCCCCATCATCGCCGCGATCCTCTTCTTTTCGCCCCGCGGCGGCGCTTCCCTTTCGACCCACCGCGCTTGCGCTTCGCGCTCGGCCGCGCTGTACCGCCGTCCCTCTTTTTTCCCCGGCGGCCTTCGCCGCCTCCGCTGCCCGGGTTAAAGGCAGATCCCGAAACAAGATCGCCAATCGCTCCGTCCGGGCCAGCTGGTCCTCCAGCTCCGCGATCCGCTTGCGGAGCTTCCTCGGGTCGTCCTCCGGTTTCGTCATCGCTCCCGGCGCCCTCCTGCGCGGCTGTTTCAAAAGGCCGCACACCATACCGCTCAGCGCCAATTGCGACAGCTGCCACACCCGCAAAGGAGGCACCTGCAAATGCTTCGCCAGTTCCCCCTTCGACGTCTTCCCCAGCCACAGCTCCAAGATCCCCATCGCCGTCTGGTGCGCCCGCTCCCTCTCCTCTTCCGTCGCGTGCTGCCACAGCCCACGCACCGGCACCGCCGGCTCCGGCATCTTGAAGCGCGTCCGCTTGCGCGTCCTTCTCGGCGTCTTCGTCCCTTCCGTCATCGCTCTCCCTCCTTTCTGGTTTCACCACCGTCTCGATCCCGAGACGGTCCATCGAGATCTCCTGTCTCTTCCCGTCGGGAGTCTGGATCACCAGACGACCCTTCTCCCCGTGCAGCGAGATCGGCTGGTCCCCGACCTGGCCCACGAGGTAGACCTGCTTCCGCCGCGGCGGGTCCACCGCCGCCCGGATCGGGTCCGCCATGCCCTGCTCGAGCCGCTCCCGCACCTCGCTCTCCTGGCCGAAGTAGCGGTCCGCGGGCACCATGCCCCCGATCCCCTGGTGCGGGCGGAAGTGGTTGTAATGAGCGAAGAAATGGCTGAGGCGCTCACGCGCCTCCTCCAGGTCCTGCGGCCGCACCCGGTCCCAGAATTCGTGGTTGACCGTCGCCCACAGACGTTCGCATTTCCCCAGCGTCTGCGGGTGGTGCGCCCGGCTCACCACGTGCTGGATGCCCTCCCGGATCAAGAGCTTCTGGAAGCCGCTCTTGCCCCGCCACGCGAAGTACTGCCGCCCCTGGTCCGTCAGCACCTCCTCCGGCTTGCCGAAGCGGGCGATGCCTCCGAGCAGCGCCTCGGTGACCAGTTCCTGCCGCTGGTGCAGCGCAAACGCCCAGCTCACCACGTAGCGGCTGTGGTCGTCCAGGAAGACGGTCAGGTAGGCCCGCTGGCTGTGCCGCGCCAGGTGGAAGCTCGTGATGTCGCTCTGCCAGAGCTGGTTCGGCAAGGCGCGCTCGAATCTACGCGGCAGCGGCTTCTTCGGGCGCTTGCGCCGCACCGGCGGCGGGTCCGCCAGATCGGCCGCCTTCAGCGTCTTCGACACCGTGCCCGCCGAGACCTTGACCCCGCGGAAGCGGTACAGGAAGTCCCGCACCTTGCGCAGGCCGAAGAAGGGGTGCGCCCGCTTGGTGCGCACGATCTCCTCGTGCACCGCCGCGGGCAGCGTCTTCTTGCGCCGCTTGCGCGGCGCCGTGTCCTCGAGGGCCTTCGGCCCGCCCTCCTGGTAGCGCTTGATCCACTTGGCCAGCGAACTCGTGCCGACGCCCCAGAGCACCGCGAAGTCCGCCTTGCGCATGCCCGAGCGCAGCCAGGCTTCGACCGCCTCGCGGCGCTGGTCCGCCGTGAAGCGGCCGCGGTGGGTGCCGCGGGTGTTGCGGGGATTGGGGCGGGGGTCGAGGCCGGCCGCCCCCTCAGCCTCGTAGCGCCGCTTCCAGGCGCAGAAGGTCGCCGTGCTGAGATGCTGCGCCGCGCAGAAACTGCGCAGCGAGGCGCCGGTGCGCGCCTGCTCCTGGATGAGCTGCAGACGCTCAGCGGAGGTGTAGGATTTTGCCACGGTCGCGCCGCCCCCCCCGGGGGGGGCAGGGCCCGCAGGGGCGGGGCCCTCCGGGCCCCGCTGCTGAGTCGTTTCCTCGGTCGCCATGTCTCCGTCCTCCCCCTCGCGGAGGGGGGCTGGGAGACGGCGCTACTGCTCGTGCTGCGTCAGAGAAATGCGACAGGGTTTCGTTCTACAGGACACCATCAGCGCGTCCGGCGCAGGGAATCTGCAACTCGACCTGGACTTCCCGGCCAGCGAAGCCGGAGCGCGCTACGCAATGCTCGCCTCGCTCGCCGGCACAGGGCCGACGACCGTGGCCGGGCTCGCCATCCCGCTGACGCCGGACGCGCTCTTCAACCTCATGGCCTCCGGCAACGCCCCGCCCGCGCTCCAGGGTGCCTACGGCACACTCGACGCGAACGCCCAGGCACAGGCGACGCTGCATGCCGGCCCCGCGCTGGCACCCGCCATCGGCCGCACCATCTACTTTGCCGCCGTCACCTTCAGCACCGGCCCAACGGCCGGGCGCATGAGCTCCGTCGTGCGCTACGTGCAGGTTGTTCCCTAGCCGTTCAGAATCCAACATGCTTTCATTCGCCCACCGCACCCTCGCCTGCATCGTCTCCTCGATCCTGGCCACCCTACTCTCAGCCGCACCCGCGCACGCGCAAATGGTTGGCGGGCAGTGGGAGACGCTCTGGCAGTTCGACGGGCAGGCGAGTGACGACTGGCTGGGGTATTCCGTGTCGGGAGCAGGCGACGTCGACGGGGATGGCTTCGACGATCTGATCGTGGGAGCGCACGGCGCGGATCCGGGCGGCTTGTCGGCTGCGGGTTCCGCATACGTCTACTCCGGCGCGACCGGCAGCTTGATTTGGCAGTTCGACGGGCAGGCGAGTTTCGACGCCCTGGGGTGGTCCGTGTCGGGAGCAGGCGACGTCGACGGGGATGGCTTCGACGATCTGATCGTGGGAGCGCACGGCGCGGATCCGGGCGGCTTGTCGGCTGCGGGTTCCGCATACGTCTACTCCGGCGCGACCGGCAGCTTGATTTGGCAGTTCGACGGGCAGGCGAGTGGCGACAACCTGGGGTGGCCCGTGTCGGGAGCAGGCGACGTCGACGGGGATGGCTTCGCCGATGTGATCGTGGGAGCGCACTGGGCGAGTCCGGGCGGCTTAACGAATGCGGGCTCCGCCTACGTCTACTCTCTCGACCCCTTCCTCCAGACGAGCGCGGATTCCATCAGCGTGTCCGGCGCAGGGAATCTGCAACTCGACCTGGACTTCCCGGCCAGCGAAGCCGGAGCGCGCTACGCAGTGCTTGCCTCACTCGCCGGCACAGGGCCGACGACCGTAGCCGGGCTCGACATCCCGTTGACGCAGGACGCGCTCTTCAACCTCATGGCCTCCGGCAACGCCCCGCCCCCACTCCAGGGTGCCTACGGCACGCTCGACGCGAACGCCCAGGCACAGGCGACGCTGCAGGCCGGCCCCGCACTGGCGCCCGGCATCGGCCGGACCGTGCACTTCGCCGCGGTCACCTTCGACACCGGTCCGACGGCAGGACGGATGAGCTCCATCGTGCGCTACGTGGAGATCGTTCCCTAGCGTCCGCCGGCTCCTTGCCGAGCCAAGTCACCAGGACCCCGTCGGCCGCGCCGGCGGGGTTTCTGCGTTTGGGGCGGAATCCGGACCGTTTGGGCGGGATTCTGGAGTGGCGAAACGCAACTCGCTTCCTCGCACGCAGTTGCGTTGAACGACTCCAGCGTGGGACTTGCAGAACGACGCGCCTCGTCACACTCATGAGGCCAATCTTGTCAAGAGCAAAACACGTCCCCTTCCCGACCGCGTAGTGTCCGACTATTCGGCCCGCCCATGATCGGTGAGTTGGCAGCCGGTCTTGCCAGGTGACGGCCGAGCCCGAAGCGTTAGCAAGCGCACCTCCCCCGCTCCGTCACGCCGAATCCTGGTTCATGGTCAGGCCGCGGTTCGGTGGCTGTGCTGCTCGGGCACCCCTCGCTTGCTCCGGCCATTGGCCGGACCTTCTCCCTCGCCGCCGTGAGTCTCGCCCCAGCGACGATGACCGGCCGCCTCAGCTCGATCGCGCGGCACCTGACCATCGTGCCGTAGGGGCGGACGCCGTAACGCCGCCGAGTCCTTGGGTACCTTCGAATCGGCGGGCGACCGGCGGCGCTAGCGGCCCCCGAGGTAGCTGTCGGCGAGCTCCTCGCCCAGCGCCACGATGCCCTCGGTGGTGATCACCAGCTCCTGGCCCCGCCCGGGCAGGTCGAAGGCCTTGATGTGGATCAGGTTCGGGTCGGCAGCGGCGAGCCGCTCGAGGTCCGCGGTGACGTCGATGGCGTTGACGCTCTCGTGGTCGGTGGGCGGCTGCTGGCTGACGTACCACCTCAACGAAGCGAGGCCGAGGTCTTCGCGGCTCCGGGCCACCAATGAGGCCAGCCGCTCGGCGGCCCGCTCCCGGTAGGGGCCGAACGACATGTCGTTCTCGCCGAGGTGGTAGAAGACCCCCGCCAGCTCGACTTCGTGCCCCGCTTCGGTCAGCTCCTGCACGGCGTCGCGGACGAACCCGATGAAGCGCGGGTAGACGTTGCGCGACACGGCGTCGCTGCCCTCCGGCGTCCAGTCGATGATCTGCGTGCCGCTGTGGGTGAGCTTGGCGATCGCGACGTTCCCCTTGAGCTTGGTCCGCACCCGGGCACCGAAGCTGAGCTCGGGGCCGAAGGTGTCGTAGCAGCCGGCCGGCCCCAGCGGCTCCCAGCCATCCGAGACCTTGTAGTCGCCGCCGAGGCTGTAGCGGAAGGCGATCCGGTGGTCGTCCTTGCCCAGGGACGAACGGCGCAGGCGCTTCAAGTCCTGGACGAAGGCGCGCTCGCCCTCCATGTTCCGGTGCCCGGCGAGCACGAAGAGCCTCACCTTGCTGCCCTCGGCGTAGGGCCAGGCCCGCAGCGGGCGCGGGGCCAACCGCGCCTCGCCGATGTTGCGCAGGCAGGCGGCGGCGTAGTTGACGCCGTGCTCGAGCTGCCCGAGCGTGCCGCAGTGGTAGTGCAGGCCGCTCCCGCCCCCGCTCTCCCCCCCCCGC
>JACNJP010000440.1:5423-5951 GCA_014382465.1 Planctomycetota bacterium | reverse complement strand
CCCTCGAAGCCCTGCGAGAGCTCGGCCTCGCCGGCCGCCCGGTGTTCCGCTTCCTGCCTGGCGACCTGGCCGAGTTCGACCGGCTCCAGCCCTACACCCCATGAGACGCCACCTGCTCCTGCTCCTGTTGCCGCTGCTTGCTGCCTGCCAGGCCAGCGGTCCCCAGGCCGGTTTCCAGTACCGCAGCAACGCCGCCTGGACCGACGCCCACCCGCGCACGGGAGCGGCCGGCGAGAGCCAGACCTGGCAGTCGCCCTCGGCCGACCTGCGACTGTGGTCCCTGCCGGCCGGCGTCGGACTCCACCTGCACCGCGACCGGGAGGAGTGGCTGATGGTCGTCGACGGCCACGGCCTTTTGCGGGTCTGGGCGGTCGGGGCCTGCCTCGTCGCCGCCCGGTAGCTTGTGCGCTTCCCGCTGGCGTCGGGGGACGTGTTCCCGACTCCCCCCCCGACCCCTCTCCCCACCCTCGGGTCGCTCCCTACGTCGGTGATGTGCAACCCGCCCGCGCCCTGGGTGCTCGACGTGTT
>JACNJP010000440.1:0-5413 GCA_014382465.1 Planctomycetota bacterium | reverse complement strand
TTCAAATAAAAGATATAATGAATTAGTAGATAAATATGGGAAAATTTCTCACGGCCTCGACGGCGCCGGGGAGCTGGCGAGCTACCCGCTGGCGGCGGGGGACGTGTTCCTGATCCCGCGCCGGACCGCTCACGCGATCCAGGGTTCGGTCACGATCCAGGTGCTGTTCAGCCCGCCGCAGCCGGAGGACTTCGACGTCGTGTTCCCTCCGGGCGGAGGGCCGGAGTGATCAGCCGGAGGCTTCCTCCAGCTCCACCTCCCACTCCCGGTCGCCGGCGCGGAAGCGGTAGCGCCCGGGGGGCAGCGGGCTGAGGAGGAGCTCGCCGGAGCCGGGCACCAGCCGCGACGGCAGCGGCGCCGGCTGGTCGAGGCGTTCGCCGCTGAGCACGGCGCCGGCTTCGAGGTCCCGGAGCAGCAGGTCGGCGCAGCGCAGCTCGAGCTCGGGGCCGCTGCCGGACGCCAGCAGCCACGCCGGCGCCGGCGGGAAGCCGGGCACGTAGACATCGAAGCGCGCCGCACCCTCGGGCAGGCCGGCGACCGTGGCGTCGCCGTCGGCGTCGCTGAAGACGACGAAGGGCGCCGCCTCGAGGTCGGTGGCCGGGCGCGCCAGGACCAGGGCGCCGGCCACCGGCGAGCCGTCGTCGCGGCGGCGCAGCCGCAGCCTGCGCGTAGTCTCGACCAGCGGCTCGAGCCGCGGCAGCGCGGGGTGCCGCATCCGCGTCAGGTGGAATCCCGCCGCCGGCGGCGCCTCGAAGCTGGCCGGACCGAAGACCTCGTGGCCCTCGGCCCAGGCCATGACGCGGAGCTCGCCTTCGGCGTAGCTCAACAGGCTGACGCGGCCGTCCGCGCCGGTGCGCTGGCTGGACAGCGACGGCTCGAGCTGGGTCACCAGGGCGCCGGCCGCCGGCGCGCCGTCGGCGTCGAAGAAGCGCACCAGGGTCTCGCGGGCCTCGGGCACCGCGAACCCGCCGGCGTCGGGGTCCGGGCCGGGCTCCCACTCGGCGCCCTCGACCCGGTCCAGGTCGCGGTGGCCGATGGCCAGCGAGCCGGCCACGATCACCACGGGCAGGAGCAGCGCGGCGGCGCTGGCCCGCAGCTTCATCGCCCGTCGTCCCTCGGGCGGGGCTGGCGCGGCTCCAGCTCCAGGTCGAGCGCCGCGGCGCTGCCCGGCGGGATCATCACCGGGTGGTCCTGGAGCACGGCGGCGCGGCTGCTCAGGCTGAGCAGCCAGTCGCCGGCCGGCACCGACTCGAGCTCGAAGAGCCCGTTGCGGCCGATCTGGAAGTCGAGCGCGGCGACCCCCTCCATCCCGACCGGCTTGAGGGTGCCGCGGCTCCCGCGCGGGGCCGGCCGCAGCTTGCCGTCCTTGCCAGCCGGGTACTGGGCGGTGCCGCGCAGGGCGCCGAGGAGCAATTGGAAGTCGCGCACCGCTTCCTGGCCGGCGCCGAGCCGGACCTCGGCGCGGCCGGCGCCGGTCGGTCCCTGCTGCATCTCGGCGCTGCCGCCGAAGCGGAACACCCCGCCCGGCCGGCGTCCGGGCAGGTCGACCACCACCCAGTAGGCGTCCGGGTCGATGGCGGCGATCGCGTACTCGCCCTGGAAGTCGGTCGAGGTGCTTCGCAGCCGCCGCGCGACGGTGCGCCAGCCGGTGCGCGGGTCGGCCATGCTGCCGAGGTCGCTCGGCACCAGGTAGACGCTCATGCCGGGCCGCGGGCTGCCGTTGACCGAGACCTTGCCGCGCACGGTCGCGCGGTCCTGCAGGTCGAGGCTGAGGGTGACCAGCGCGGTCCCGCCCTCCTCGACCAGGACGCCGTCCTCGCGCGCCAGCGGCTCGCCGCTGCCGAGCAGGAAGGTGGCGGCGCCGAGCGCCGGGTCGACCTCGCGGACCTCGACCGAGTACTCGCCCGGGGAGACGTCGGGGATCGAGAAATTGCCCTGGCCGTCGACGGTGGTGTCGAGGGCGTCGGTGCCGTCCCGGGTGGCGGTGACGCGGAGGGTGGCGAGCAGGCCGAGCTCGCCGACCACCGCGCCCTCGATCGACGACGGCGGCAGGAGCTGCAGCACGCGCTCGACCGGTCTGGACTCGAGCAGGGCGAATTCGTCGCTCTCGGGGGGGGACAGGCCCGGCAGGGAGGCCGCGAGGCGGTAGTCGCCGACCGGAGCGCCGGGGAAGGCGAAGCGGCCGTCGGCGTCGGCGGTGGCGGTGCGCAGGATCGAGCTGCGTCGGCGGGTGTCGGGCGCCATCGGCTGGCGGCGGCCGGCCAGCCGGTTGGCCATCAGGCGCCGCAGGTGGACCCGGGCGCCGGCGGCGGCTTCGCCCGCGGGGCCGAGGACCACGCCGCCGATGCTCTGCCCGGGCGACAGCGTGACCGCCACCACCGGCGGCGGCTGCGGGTCGTTCTCGTCGAGGGTGATGGCGTCCGACCAGCCGGCGGCGTGCTGCTCCGACCAGGCGACGACGCGGAAGCGGCGCTCCCAGGTCTGGCTGATGGCCGGCGAGAGCTGGAAGGTGCCGTCGGCGCCGGTGACGGCCTCGGCGGCGGCGTCCAGCCGTTCGGGGTCCAGGCCCGAATTGCGGCTGCGCGAGATCGCCACCAGCTTGACCGAGGCGCCGGCCACCGGCCGGCCGGCCGGATCCTGGACGTAGCCGGCGATCGGCGGCAGCTTGGGCAGGATCAACTCGACCGGGAATTTGAGCTCGTCGCCGCGGAAGTTCTGGCCGCCGGGCCAGTAGCCGTCGGCGGCGGCGCGGATCCGGGCCCGCTCGGTGCCCTCCGGCGCGTCGAAGCGGAAGCCGCCGCCCTCCGAGCTGGTGGTCTCGAGCTGGACGCCGTCGGCGTCGAAGCGCAGCCGGGCGCCGCCGATGCCCTGGCGGCCGGCGTCCAGCACCAGCCCGGTGATGGTGCCGGCGCGGTCGAGCTGGATCTCGACGCCGTCGACCTGTTGGCCGGACTCGGCCTTGACCGAGGCCGACATGCCCTCGACGTATCCCGGGCCGCTGGCCCGGAGCCGCAGCCGGCCCGGCGGGAGCTGGCGGAGCTCGAAGCGCCCGGCGCCGTCGGTCACGGCCTGGTAGCCGCCGAGCGCCGGCAGGTCCTGGAGCTGGCGGGTCGGGAAGACCGCGGTGTCGAGCTCCGGCACCGCGACCACCATGGCCTGCTGGACCGGCTCGCCGCCGGGACCGCTGACAGTGCCGCGCACGGCCCAGCCCCGCCGCAGGCGGAGCTCGCCGAGGTCGCGGGTGCGGCCAGGCATGGCCGGCAGGTTGGTGAGCTCGAGCGGCGGCAGGCCCTCGGCCGAGGCGCGGATCAGGAACCGCAGACCGTCGCGCGAGGGTTCGGCGAGCTGGAAGCGGCCGTCGCGGTCGCAGCGCACCTCCCAGGAGACCAGCGGCGGGTCGGCGGCGTCGCCCTCGTCGACGTACATCGCCCATCCGCTCATGCCCCAGGCCTGGACCGGCGCGCCGGCGGCCGGCCGGCCGTCGGGGAGCAGGACCCGGCCGATGAAGGAGGGGATGCCGAGCTCGGGGTCCGGCGCGACCACCGCGAAGTCCGACTTCGGCCCTAATTGGGTGCGGCCGGCGGCGGAGTCGGCGGCCGATCCGGGGTCCGCCAAACCGGCCGCGGCGGCGGGATCCTGGTGTTCGGCGGCTCCCGGACCGCCCTGGGAGGGGTCCTCTCCGCCCGGAGGCTCCGACAGGACCAGCAGCAGGATGGCGCCGAGGACCAGCACGGCGAGCGCGAGGAGGGCCTTGCGAGGCATGGCAGTCTCCATGCTACGGCGCGGGGGCCCTAGAATTCGCGGCTTCATGCGCCTGTCCCGACTGCTCTTCGTGACCCTGAGGGAGGACCCGGCCGACGCCGAGGTCCGCTCCCACGCCCTGATGGCCCGCGCCGGCTTCATCCAGAAGATCGCGGCCGGCATCTACGTCTACGCGCCGATGATGTGGCGGGTGCTGCGCAAGATCGAGCAGATCGTGCGCCAGGAGCACGACAAGGCCGGCTGCCAGGAGATGCTGATGCCGGCGCTGCAGCCGACCGAGCTGTGGCAGGAGTCGGGGCGGCTCGACCGCTACGTCAACGACGGCATCCTGTTCCACTTCAAGGACCGCAAGGGCTCGGAGGTGTGCCTGGGGCCGACCCACGAGGAGGTGGTGACCAACTACGTGCGCAAGCTGGTGCAGTCGCACAAGCAGCTTCCGGTGACTCTCTATCAGATCCAGACCAAGTTCCGCGACGAGATCCGGCCGCGCTTCGGCCTGATGCGCGGGCGCGAGTTCATCATGAAGGACGCCTACTCCTTCGACGTCTCGGCCGCGGCGATGGCGGGCTCCTACGCCGCCATGCGCGAGGTCTACCGGGCGATCTTCACCCGCTGCGGCCTGCGCTTCACGCCGGTCGGGGCCGACGGCGGGGCCAGCGGCGGCGGCGGCTCCGAGGAGTTCATGGTCGACGCCGACCCCGGCGAGGACGCCATCGCCGTGTGCCGCGCGCGCGGCTACGCCGCCAACGTCGAGAAGGCGGTGTCGCGGATCGCGCCGGCGCCGCCACCGGCCGGGAAGGTGGAGATGCACAAGGAGCCGACGCCGGGGGCCAAGAGCTGCGAGGACCTGCTGGCGCTGTTCCCGGAGCTGCCGCTGGCGCGGATGCTGAAGACGGTGCTCTACACCGTCACCTGGGAGGACCGCGCCGCGACCGTGGCGGTGATGTGCCGCGGCGACCGCGAGCTCAACGAGATCAAGCTGCTCAACCACCTCGGCGCGGTGTCGCTGGCCCTGGCGGACGAGAAGACCGTCAAGGAGGTGACCGGCGCCGAGGTCGGCTTCGCCGGCCCGATCGGGCTGCGCGAGGACGCGCGGCTGCTGGCGGATACCAGCGTCGAGGGCGTCGACGGCTTCCTGTGCGGCGGCAACGAGACCGATACCCACTACCTGGACGTCTGGTTTGGGAGGGACCTGGAGCAGCCCGAGACCGCCGACTTCGGAGTGGTCCAGGCCGGCGACCGGATGGCCGACGGCGACGGCGAGATCGAGATCACCCGCGGCATCGAGGTCGGCCACATCTTTCAGCTCGGCACCAAGTACTCCGAGGCGATGGGCGCCTGGTACGACGACGAGCAGCAGAAGCGCCAGCCGATCTGGATGGGCTGCTACGGCATCGGCGTGTCGCGGGTGGCGGCCTCGGCGGTGGAGCAGAACCACGACGACGACGGCATGATCTGGCCGCTGCCGATCGCGCCCTACTCGGTGCACCTGGTGCAGATGAAGGTCGGCAACGAGCAGCAGGACGCGCTGGCGCTGGAGCTGCACGACCAGCTCGAGGCCGCCGGGGTCGACGTGCTGTGGGACGACCGCAAGAAGGTCAGCCCGGGCGCCAAGTTCAAGGACGCCGACCTCATCGGCGTGCCGCTGCGG
>JACNJP010000438.1 GCA_014382465.1 Planctomycetota bacterium | reverse complement strand
CCGTCGATTCTAGCGGGACTCCAAGACCGTCAGGCCGCCCTCTCACTCTTCCGTGCGCCTTCGCCACCAGCCAGGACATCCCCGGCCGCGGGCTCGTGGTCGGCGACTATTCGGGCGGGCACACGATGGCCTCGCTCCTGAACATCTAGAATTCGCCGTTCCGGTCCGCTGAGAACCTCGCTCCGATGCGAACGGTTTGTCCAGGGTAGGCAGCGGTCGTGAAGGTGATCGATTCGCCGGGCTCCAAGATCTGAAGTTCGAGCCCGGCCCCGCACCAATCCCAAGCGACCTCTTCCCAAGCCTGGTCGATCAGATGTTCTCTCCAGGTCTGCGGAGAGTCCGGGCTGTACCCCCAGAAGAAGGCGGCGTTGGCTCCCAAGTTCACGATCTGGAAACTGATCTCTGGATCATCGCCTGGAAGGTGATGTCCCCGGAGCTGGATCAGGACGGATCCTTGCTGAAGGAAGGGCCTCTGGCGCAACCAACGAGGATGACGGGAAGGAGGAGAAGTCAACCCGCCTTATTCACGGCGGCCTGATCGCAAAAGCCCACGGAAGGCCGTCTGCAGCGTAGGAAACGGTGAACAAAACCAATCCGCCGCCGCATGTCACGTCCCCCCGTGGGTGAATCCCAGCTTACTCCCTTCCGCTTCTCTTTCAATCGCTCCGTCCGTCTCGAGGACCGCGACGAGCGCCTGAGCTCCGACGCCGGCGCCCTCCTGGTCCGCGAGCTCGCCGAGGGCCTCGACCTGCCGGCCCTTTTCGCCGGTCTGCGGGACCCGCGCCGGAAGAGCCAGTGCCGGCACTCCCTGCGCGAGCTGCTGCTCACCTATCTGGCGCTGCTCGCCCAGGGCTACCGCGACCAGGACGACGCCGACCGCCTGCGCACCGATCCGGCCTTCCGGCTGGCCGTCTCCGACCGGCGAGGTCAGTCCCCTCTGCGGAAGGGAGCGTCCGGCCCCCTCGCCTCGCAGCCGACGCTGTCGCGCCTGGTACGGCTTCTCGCGAGCGACGACCACCGCGCCCTGCTGGCCGCCATCCCGGCCACGCTGGCCTGCACCCGCCTCACCCGGCAAGGCTGGCGGCGATGCGACTCGCTGACCGTGGATCTGGACTCGCTGGCGATCGAGGTCCACGGCCGGCAGGAGGGCTCGGCCTGGAATGCCTACGCGCGGGCCACGATCTACCACCCGCTGGTGGCCTCGCTCGGCGAGCAGGGCGACCTCCTCGGCCTGAGGCTGCGCGGGGGCACCGCCCACACCGCCGCGGGCGGGCTCGACTTCGTGATCCCGATCCTGGAGCGGCTGGAGCGCGATGTGGCGGACCGGGTCGATCTCCGCATCGACGCCGGCTTCCCGTCGGGCGACTTCCTGGACGCCCTGGATGCGCGCGGCACCCGCTACGTGGCCCGCCTGAAGGGCAATGCCAGGCTGAGCCAGCTGGCCGCGCCGTACCTGACCCGCCCGCGGGGCCGTCCTCCGCTCGAGCCGCGGACCTGGACGGTGGAGCTCCGCTACGTCGCCGGCAGCTGGTCGCGTGACCGCCGGGTGGTCCTGGTGATCCAGGAGAAGCCGGACCAGCTCTTCCTCGACCACTTCTTCCTGGTCACGAGCTGGACCCGGCGGGAGAAGCCGGCGGCGGCGCTGTTGGATCACTACCGGCGACGGGGCAAGGCCGAGGGCCACTTCGGGGAATTCAAGGACGTCCTCGCCCCGGCGCTGTCCTCCACCAGGCGGCCGAAGAGCCACTACCGGGGTCGGCAGCCGCGCCGCCGCACGGAGTCGGTGGATCCCATGGCGAGCAACGAGGTGATCCTGCTGCTGCACGGGATCGCGTACCAGCTGATGCACGCGGGGCGGTGCGTGCAGGAGCGGGTGGAGCGGCAGGGGGTGAGCCTGCGGCGTTTCCGGGAGACGGTGCTGAAGGCCGGGACGCGGATCCTGCTCCGTGCGCGCCGGGTGACCGTGGTGCTGGGACGGGCAGCGGCCGGGCTGTGGCGGAGCTGGCTGCGGGCGTGGGAGCGGATGCGGCCGGCGCCGAGCTGAGCGAGGCGGAATCCGGCGCAACGACACGCCCGTCTGGGGGAAAGGGGGCGGTTTGCGCAGGCGAACGCAGGATCGCCGATCGAGGCACCTTCAACGCGATCCCACGGCCAAATCCTGAGTCAGCTGGCCCGCTCAGCTCGCCGTGAATAAGGCGGGGTCAAAGGAACGAGGTCTTCTTCACGGCAAGGATGGAGCATCAAACAAGGCGGACCATGCAAACCGACCGTCCAGCGAGATTCCCTTGCCCTATTCGAACCGCACCACGCCCATGATCTTTTCGCTGTAGCCCTGGCGCTCGAGCCAGCCGGTGGCCGTGCCTTCTCGACATTGCTGATGTCGGGGCGGTGCTGCCAGTTGCTCAGGTAGGCGTAGCCAAGCGCCTCCTTGAAGAACGCGCTCGCACGCCGCTGGGTGTGGATCTCGCGCTGGCCGACGTCACTCATCGGTGCCTCCGATGATCTCCCAGGATCCGCCGCGGTCCGGTCCCACCCGACGGATTCGGTCGGCGCTCTTGAGCTTGTCGAGATGGTATTTGACGCCGTCCTCGGTGATGTTCTCCAGCAGTTCGGCAATCGCTCGCCGGCTGGCGGTGGGATCGGCTCGGAGGATGTCGAGGATCTCCTCTTGGGTAGTCTTCTGGGTAGTCTTCTGGGTAGTCTTCTGGGTAGTCTTCTGGGTAGTCCTCCCCATGCCGACTCGAGACCGGTCGCCGGCAGCGAGGCTATCGAGATAGGCCTCCGAGAACGGGAACTCGAACCAGAGATCGCCCGGTTCCACCCGTATACGCGGCTCCGGCGTGCCCGCCTCACGGCAGGCCTCGAAGACACGTTGGATCCCACGGCCCCAGGCTTCGATCTCGCCAGCGCGGAAGAAGACGTTCGCCAGCGAAGGGTTGAACGGCTTGGACGGGTGCGGCTGGAGCAGTTGATCGCTCGACCAGTGGTCCGGCAGCTCACCGGGGTTCCAGATCAACAAACGGTCGTGATACACCCGAATCTGGACCGGCGAGGGTACCGCATAGTCGCGGTGAATGAGGGCGTTGATGACCGCCTCGCGCAAGGCGGTCGCCGGCATGGGGAAGGACTCGACCCGCTGAATCCCCTCGTAGCTGATCGTCGCCTTCAGGTACTTGGTCAGCAGAAGCTCCATGGTCTTGTCGACCTGGGTAAACAGGTCGCCCTGGACTTCGTCGTGATAACGCAGGTCACTCTCGCTGGCGAAGTAGCCGATCTTGGCCGATGCACCGGTGAAAAATCGTTCCGGGTCCGGGTGAAAGAGCAACGCCGCAGCCCTTTGCAGGTAATCCCCTTCCATCAGGCGCAGTTTGTCGAGCAGGCCCGCGTCGTCGTCGCCGAGCGCGTCAGCGCTCAATCGCTCGCTCTTCGCCGCCCGCTCGCGAAAACGCGCCAGCATGCGGGCATCAAGATCTTCCAGAGTCAGGCCGGGAAGGGGCACGCTGTCCCAGGTTCGTCCGTACTTGCGCAACAGGAAACGATCCAGCGCCGCGCCTTTGAGCCGCTGGTTGGTGCTGCCGCTGCGGAGGAAGTACTCACCCCGATAGCTGACCGGGCTGGGATAGGCCTCGACACGAAGTTCCAGGAACTCCAGCCCGGCTTTCGTCCGCAAATCGACCTCCACCAGGATGCCCAGCAGATCCCGCACCTTGTTGGGCAACTCCTCCAGGAGCCGGCGCGCGTTGGCGAGGCCAACCACCTCGCCGCCGTCCCCACGCCCGATCACCAGCAGACCACCCTTGGCGTTGGCGAAGCCGCAGACCCACTTGAGGTACTCGTCGCGCCAGGTGGACTTCCACTCCGTGCGCTGGTCTTCGTTCATGCGCCGGCCTCCGCCGGGCACTTCTTGAAGCTCACGGACCATGTCCTGAGGGACTCCAGGTCAGCCCGGTACTCCGGTTCTTCAGGCAAGGAACTCGGCGGCTCCTGCGATTGGTCAGGCTCGTAGCAGGCGTACTTGGCCATGAAGCCCGTGAAGTAGATGCCATCCTCCGAGATGAGGTGACTGAGATCTCCCCAGGCGATCCGCCGTCGTGATGCATTGCCATGCCAATTCGTGTTCATCGCGAGGCCTGAAAGGAGAGGCAGGAGCAAGGAATCGCTCAGGCTCAGAGTCAAGGTGTAATGGATCATAGCTCGATCTGCTGCCCCGTTGAAGCTGGTGGGTGAGCGCTCCTCCGCCTTCGTGGGCCACGGGGAAGTGCCCTGACCCGAAAGGAAACCAGCTTCGGATAGCGGTCCAAAGGGAATCACAGGGGCAGTTCGAAACCCGCCCGGCGGCCGTAGTCCAGCCAGCCGTCGGCCTCGGCGTCGTCGACGAAGCGCCAGTCCGCCGGATCCCAGTTCAAGCGGCGGCCCGAGCGGTAGCACAAGTTGACGAGCTGGCAGACCGCGGCGGTGCGGGCGCCGACCTCGACGTCGCAGATGGGTTCGGCACGGGAGTCGATGCAGCGGATCCAGTCGTTGATGTGGGTGTCGTGGCGCGGCAGGCGCAGGGCGTCGTCGGGCAGCGGCTCGGCCAGGACGGACTCCGGCACGCTCGAGAGGCGGCCGCGGTCGACCTGGATCGTGCCCTCGGTGCCGACGAAGGTGATGCCGCCGGGGCCGCCGTGGATCACGCGCGCGCCGTTGGAATACACCATCGTCACGCCCCGCTCAGGGTCGCCGTCGCGCGGCGGGTGGATCTCGACCGGGCCCGAGCGGTCGGCGTCGAGCGCCCACTGGGCGATGTCGAAGTGGTGGGCGCCCATGTCGGCCTGGTAGCCGCCGGAGTACTCCCACCACGCCCGCCAGCTCGGGTAGTGGCCGATGACGCCGCGCGGGCTGAGGTCGCTGTGGTACGGCCGCGCCGGCGCCGGGCCGAGCCAGCGATCCCAGTCGAGCCCCGGCTCCAGCTCCTCGCCCGGCAGGTCGCAGGGCCGCGGCGGGCCGGCGACGCCGACGTGGGCGGTCAGGAGCTTGCCGATGCGGCCGTTGCGGATCGCCTCGACGGCGTCGACGAAGCGGTGGCCGTACTCGCTGCGCTGCTGGCTGCCGGTCTGGAACACCCGGTCGTGGCGGCGCACCGCGGCGATGATGCGCTTGCCTTCCTCCAAGGTGTGAGTCAGCGGCTTCTCGCAGTAGATGTCCTTGCCCGCCTGCGCCGCGTGGATCGCCATGGTCGCGTGCCAGTGGTCCGGCGTGGTGATGACCACGGCGTCGAGGTCGTCGCGCGCCAGGAGGTCCTGGTAGTCCTGGTAGGCGGCGCAGTCGCGGTTGCCGGCCTTCTCGTTGACCACCGCCTGGAAGTGCTCGCGGCGGGTCCGGTCGACGTCGCACACCGCCAGGATCCGGATCCGCTCGTGGCCGAGCAGGTAGCCGTTCATGACGTTCCGCGCCCGGATCCCCATGCCGATGACGCCGACCCGGATCTGCTCGTTGGCGCGCGAGCGGCGGGCCCAAGCCAGGCCGGGCAGGATCAGCGGCAGGCCGACCGCGGAGGTCTTGAGGAAGGCGCGGCGGTCGACGGGAGCGGGAGGCATGGGAGTGAATCCTAAGGACGCCGGACTCGGCATCCGGGCTCCATTGTGCCCAGCGATTCGACTTCGCACGTCCCTGCCGGGGAAAAACCCTGCCCTCGGGTCGGGATGGTTTATAAAGCCGGGTCATGGCCAAGGAACTGACCGCAGACGAGCTGAAGTGGCTGGAAGGCCGCATCTACGAACCGGAAGAGGCGGTCGGCAAGAGCCCCGCCGGCCGCCGGGTCTTCATCCGCTCCGGGGCCGCCCCCCCCCCCCAACTGGCGGCGGCGCTCGCCCCCCCCCACCTCCGGCCCCCCCGCCGCCGGAGCCCCCGGCACCTCCCCCCCCCCCCGCCCCCCCCCGCCCCCCCCCCGCCACACGCCCCGCCCCCGCCCCCCCCCCC
>JACNJP010000256.1 GCA_014382465.1 Planctomycetota bacterium | reverse complement strand
CGCGCGCCTAGTTCCCGCCCCCGAGGGCCGCGGCCAGCGCCGCCTGGCCGCCCAGCACCGGCAGCTCGAGCTGGGGGGCGTCGAGGTCGACCGACAGCTTGGTGCCCGGCTTCGGCCACAGCGTGAAGTCGCGGTCGCTCGAGAACACCATCAGGCCGAGGTGCTGGCCGGCGGGGATGATCTGGTCGTCGGGCTGGAGCTCGAAGCTGAGGTCGACGAACTTGCCCTTCTTCAGCGGCACGCTCTCGGTGAGCGAGGCGGCGTTCTGCGGGTCGGCCCAGCCGCGGGTGATGAGGTTGTCGTTGATGTCGCCGCCCTCCTCCCAGGGCAGCGAGACGATCCACACCGAGAGGTTGACGGCCGGCTCGTCGGCAGCCACCCGGATCGTCAGCCGCGGCGTGCCGGAGAGGTGCAGCGGCGCCTGCAGCGCGTCGGAGACGTAGAGCAGCCGGTGCTTCGACTTGTCGGCCTTGGCGAGCTCGGCGCCGGACTCCTTGACGTTGTCGGTGAGCGTCTCCACCCCCTGCTCCTTGGCCGCCGGGCTCATCTCCAGGGCGCCCCAGCCCTTGCCGCCGGCGCGCGGATGGAGCGCTACCGGCGCGGCCGCGGGGTTCGGGTAGTCGGCGTAGGCGGTCGGGTTCGAGCGGGGCTGCCCCTCGCGCACGATCCATGCGCGGGGCAGCTCCTCGACGCCGTTCTCGACCCCGTAGAGGTAGCGGCTGAACCAGCGGTTCTGCATCTCGGGGGTGGGCGGGCCGCCGTGGTCGCCCTGGTGGAAGTAGGCCATCACCGGCACGCCGCGCTCCTTCAGCGCCTGGTAGACCGAGACGCTGTGATTCGGCATGACGTTCCAGTCGTTGAAGCCGTGCGAGATCAACACCGCCGCGCGCACCTTGTCGAGCCGGGCGCGGTAATTCCGGCCGTGCCAGAACTCGTTGTAGTCGCCGGTGACGCGGTCCTGGTTCTCGTTCATCAGCTCGTCCCGGACGGTCTTGTTGCAGCTCTTGCGCGTCTTCGGGTCGCCGCTGTTGATGAAGTCGTAGAGGACGTCGATGTCCTCGCCCATGTAGCCGCCCGGGTGCCGGACCAGGCCGTAGGAGCGGTAGTAGTGGTAGTAGGAGGTGTTCGGCGCGTCGGGGATGATCGCCTCGAGCCCCTCGACCCCGGTGGTGGCGGCGGCCAGCGGCAGGGTGCCGTTGTAGGAGGTGCCGGTCATGCCGACCTTGCCGGTGGCCCAGTAGGCGTCGACGAGCTCGTCGCCGTCCGGCGTGGTGAAGCCCAGCGCGCGGCCGTTGAGCCAGTCGATGACCGCCTTGGGCGCCAGCTCCTCGTTCTCGCCACCGACCGTCGGGCAGCCCTGCGACAGCCCGGTGCCGGGCGAGGCCGAGTGCACGACCGCAAAGCCGCGCGGCACCCAGTCCCGGACCAGCGAGCGCGACATCATGCCCCGCCGGTCGCGGTGGGAGACCTTCGGCGCCTCCTTGCGCTTCGGCGGCTTGGCGCCGAGCTCGTGCTCCGGATCCCAGAAGAAGCCCCTGCCGCTGGCGACGCCCGAGAAGTAGGGGCTGGTCTCGTAGACCACCGCCACCCGCAGCCCCTCGCTGTCGGTCTGCCCCTGACGGGTCACGTCGACGTGGACGCGGTCGAGCCGGCCGTCGCCGTCGGAGTCGAACTCCGTCTGCACCCACAGGTCGTGCTGGATCCAGTCGGCGGGGTCGGCGAAGGCGTCGACCACCTGCGCCATGCCGTCGGCGAAGACCGGCACCGCCGGTCCGGCGGCCTGGGCCAGGAGCGGGGCGGCCAGCAGGCTCAGCGCGAAGGAGAGGACCAAGGGGCGAAGAGGGGGCGAAGCGGGTCGGGTCATGGCAAGGGGCGGATCCTACGGGGTCCGAGGAGGCGAGCGCCGGAGCCTACGACGGATCCGGCAGCCCGATAGGGTAGTCGTCCTTCCTCGGGGGCGCCCGGCCTGGCAGCAAGCCCCGCCGTCAGGAGACCGTCTTCGCCTCGACCTGCTCCCGAGTCGGCCGCTTGAGGTCCCAGGCCAAGCCGAGGAGCTGCAGCAGGCGGATGAAGTAGGCCTGCGGGTCGAGCTGCCACCAGCGCAGGCCCTGCCAGGCGGAGGTCGGGAAGGCGTGGTGGTTGTTGTGCCAGCCCTCCCCCAAGGTGGCGGCCGTGACCAGTCAGTTGTTGGTGCTCTGGTCGTTGGATTGGAAGGGCCTGGCTCCGAACATGTGGGCGAGCGAATTGATGCTCTGCGTGGCGTTGAGGAGCAGGAAGGCGCGCACCAGCCCGCCCCACAGCATGCCGCTGAGGAAGCCGGTCCAGCTCCCGCTGATCCAGCCGCCGAGGACTCCCGGGAGCACCACGCCGAGCGCCACGAGCGGCAGGTACCAGCGGCTGATGGCGCACAGGACCCGGTCGGCCACGAGGTCGGGCGTGTACTGGAGGGCGTAACCCAGCACCCGGGGGCCGCGGTATTCCTCGCCGTACAACCAGCCCATCTGGGCGTGGAACAGGCCGCGCAACCGGGTCCGGCTGTGGTTCGGGGTGTGCGGATCCAGGGGCGTGTCCGAGACCTGGTGGTGGCGCCGGTGGATGGCCGCCCAGGCGATCACCGGCCCCTCCGCGGCCATGGATCCGAGCACAGCGAGCGCGTAACGGACCGGGCGACGGGTCTTGAAGGCCCCGTGGCTGAAGAGCCGGTGGTAGCCGGCGTGGACGCCGAAGCTGCAGAGGACGTAGAAGGTCAGGAGCAGGGCGAGGTCCACGGCGCTGATCCCGACCGTGAACAACAGCACGATCCCGGCGACCGTGGCGAGTCCGGAGGCGACGGGGAAGGAGAGCGAGACCACCTCCCAGAGGCCCAACCCCGCCCGTTCGGACGCTTCCGGCCGGAGCTCCGACGTCTCCTCCTCCGGCGAACGCAGAACGGGATCCATGACGCGCGCAGCGACAGAGGAGCATCCCTCGTCCGCCGCTCTCTCGACTGATTTTAGCCCGGCGGTCCGGCATCGCCGCCGAACTCCGCGGCCGGCCGGTCGGATCAGTAGAACAGCACCGGCATCGCGTTGCTGTCGTAGTACTGCCCGGAGCCGTCCCGCGCCGAGACCTCGAAGTGGACCGTCCAGCCGGCGGCGCTCGCTGGCGTCGGACCGGAGGTCCAGGTCCCGCGGCCGTCGCCGTCGTTCTGCCCCGTGGCGAGGCCGACGGCCGGCTCCGCGAGGTCGAAGCTGTGGCCCTGGAGGACCATCCCGCCGAGGGAGAGGGAGTACATCAGCTGGTAGGTGGAGTCCGGAGGCGCGGCGAACCACTCGAATTGGATCGCGGTGCCGGCCTGCTTGAAGACCGGGCCGGAGAGCAGGATCGTGCCGTCCACGGTCTCCTCCGCCCGGTCGCGGATGAAGACGTCTTCGACGCCGTTTTCGTCGTCCGAGACCAGGCCGGTGGCGTCGGAGGAGAAGGCGATGAAGCGGCCGTCGGCCGAGATCGAGGCGAGCGCACTGGCGCCGTTCGCCTGGCTCCCGGCGGAGTCGAGGCTGATCCGGGTGGTGCTCTGAGCGACGGCGAGCGCGGGGACGGCGAGGAAAAGGAGGCGAGAATGGCGGATCGCACTGGCGCGGCCAGGGGCTGAGGGCTGGTGGTGTCGGCAGCGGAAGCCGACCGGACAACAGTCCCTGACGGGGGGTGCTGAGATACCGTAGAACAGCACATCCCCGGCTCCCCCCGAACCATGAAGCGCATCCACATCAGCGGTCTGTACTCCGGCGTCCTCGCCCTCTCCCTGCTCGCCGGCGCCCGCGGATCCGCCGTTTACGGTCAGTCCCCCGCGCTCCTGGAGCGGACGCCGGTCCAGGCGGCCCTCGCGAGCGTCGACGCGGAGGCCATCCGGGCCGATCTCGGCTTCCTCGCCTCCGACGAGATGCGCGGCCGGGACACGGTCTCGCGGGGACAGCGGATCGCCGCGCGCTACCTCAGGGCCCGGCTCGACCGCCTCGGCTTCGAACCCGGCGACGGTGACCGCTACCTGTTCGAATACCCCCTGGAGGGCCGCACCCTGCAGCGTTCGAGCCTCTCCGCCACCTTCACCCAGGCCGGCCTGGCCCGCGAGCTGAGCCACGGCGAGGACTACCAGGTCGCGGGGCGATGGGCGGTCGCCGACCTGGAGTCCGACGGCGGCATCGTCAACTGCGGCGACGGCGCCTTCGAGGATGACGCGCTGAAGGGGAATTGGGCGCTCTGCTCCTACTCGGGCCAGAGCCTCTGGCGGCTGTACTTCCCGGCCCAGCGCGCCGGCGCGATCGGCCTGCTCCTGGTCACGGATCCCGACTCCGACGTCGGCGGCGTCCTCCCCCACTTCGCCGCCAGCAACGCGACCGCCTTCGACCAGCGCGTGAGCTGGCCGGCGGACCAGGGCGGGCGGAGGTCCAGGGCGCCCTTCCCGATCCTGGCCCTCAGCGACGCCCTCCGCGCCTCGCTGCTCACGGGAGGCCCCGAGGTCGGCGCCCTGCTCGACGGCCGCCTGCGGGAGCGGCGCGGCGCCAGCGAGAGCCCGGTCGCGGCCGAGAACGTCTGCGGCCTGTGGCCGGGCAGCGACCCGGCGCTCCGGAACGAGGTGATCCTGGTCTCGGCGCACTACGATCACGTCGGCGCCTCCGGCGAGCTGATCTACAACGGCGCCGACGACAACGGCTCGGGCACCAGCGGGCTGCTGGCGCTGGCGGACGCGCTGGCCGAGTACGGCCCGATGCGGCGCTCGGTGATGCTCATCTGGGTGTCCGGGGAGGAGAAGGGGCTGTGGGGATCCAAGGCCTGGGCCCTGCGCCCCAGCCTGCCGGAGGGCATGCGGGCGGTCGCCAACATCAACATCGACATGATCGGCCGCAACGCGCCGCAGGTGCTCTACGTCACCCCCAGCTCGAAGCACGAGGGCTACAACGGCCTCACCCGCCTGATGGAGCGCTTCGGCGCCGAGGAGGGCTTCGGCGGCTTCCCCGAGGGCCGCGAGCAGGGCTTCGACGGCCTCGGCAGCGCGGACGACTACTACGGCCGCTCCGACCACGCGGAATTCGCCAAGCTCGGCATCCCGGTGTGCTTCCTGTTCTCCGGGGTGCACGAGGACTACCACCAGGCGACCGACACCGTCGACAAGATCGACTTCGACAAGATCCGCCGCGTGGTGCGGGTCGTGATCAAAGCCCTCGACGCGCTGCAAGGAGAGGACCTGCGCCTGGTGAGCGCTCCGGTCGGCGCAAAGTGACCCGCCGGAGTCAGAGCTTCCGTCCCCGGCCAAGGTCGGTGTCCGAGGAGCCGAACCGCTGAAAATGCCCCCAGACGCCCCTCCGGGGGCGATTTGACCAACTCGGGTTTTGGCGGTGGAGTGGAAGGACGGCCTCCCGAAGGGTCGCCTCCGCTCCAGGATCTACCACCGCCCACCTCGATGCTGCTCACCCGCCACCTCCTCCCGCTCGCCGCCCTGCTCCCGCTCCTCGCCCCGACGGCCCCCGCCCAGATCGTCGGCGGAGAGTGGCGGACGCTGCACCAGTTCGACGGCCTCGCCGCCGGTGACGGGCTGGGCTGGTCGGTCTCCGGCGCCGGGGACGTCGACGGCGACGGCCTCGCCGACCTGATCGTGGGAGCCTGGCGCGCCGACCCGGGCGGTCGCCTGGACGCCGGCTCGGCCTTCGTCTACTCCGGCGCGACCGGCGGCCTGATCTGGCGCTTCGACGGTGTCGCCGCGGGCGACTGGTTGGGTGACTCCGTCTCCGCGGCCGGAGACGTGGACGGGGACGGATACGCCGACCTGATCGTGGGCGCTCCGCACGCGCGGTCCTGGGGCGGCTCCGCCTTCGTCTACTCCGGCGCCACGGGCGGCCTGATCTGGCAGTTCCACGGCCCGACCGGCAGCAGCGACTGGCTCGGCCACGCCGTCGCGGGCGCCGGCGACGTCGACGGCGACGGCGTCCCGGACCTGATCGTG
>JACNJP010000437.1 GCA_014382465.1 Planctomycetota bacterium | reverse complement strand
GGAGGCGGGATGCCGAGGGCGCGCGCGACCGTCTGGACGGAGCGGTCGGTCATGCCCTGGACGAAGTCGCAGGCGGGCCGCTCGGGGCTGTCGGCGGTCTCCTGGTAGCGCGCGGGGATCGCGTCCGGCTGCTTCAGCAGGGCGTCGAACAGGTGGTCCAGCAGGTCGGTGGCGCGCCGGATGTGCCAGTTCACCTCCTCCCTGAAGTACATGTGCTCATAGAGGTAGGTATGCAGCTGCGCCACCATGGCGCGGAACGGCTCCGAGTGCCCCACCAGCCGACTCGGGGCGGTCTGGGCCTCGCGCGCCGAACCAGGGCGGTGCTCCGCCAGCCGCCGGCCGGTCTCGGCCCGGATGTCCTCGATCGCCAACCCGAGCAATTCGTTGACCGCCCGCCGCCACAAGAGGTAGTTCTCGCGCCGGTCCGGGTGCCGCTGCCGGGCGACCTCCATGCAGCGCTCCCACAGCGGCAGGTCGGCCGCCATCCGGTCGGGGTCGAGGATGCCTTCGCGCAGGCCGTCGTCGACGTCGTGGTAGTGGTAGGCGGTGGAGTCGGCCAGGTCCACGAGCTGGGCTTCGAGCGGCGGGAGGCGGAGCGGCTCGGCGGGGGCGGCGTCGGGGAGCGGGTGGTGCTTCTTCAGGCTGTCCTGGGTCTCGACGGTCGGGTGCAGGCCGGGGTATTCCGGGCTGCGCCGGTCGAGCACGTCGACGACCCGCAAGGACTGGGGGTTGTGGCGGAAGCCGCCGAAGCCGGCCATGCGGGCGTCGAGGATCTTCTCGCCGGCGTGGCCGTAGGGCGGGTGGCCGACGTCATGGGCCAGGGCGATGGTCTCGCACAGCGGCTCGTTCAGCCCGATCGCCGAGGCCAGCGAGCGCGACACCTGCACCACCTCCAGCGAGTGGGTCAGGCGGGTGCGCTGGTTGTCGCCGACGTGGTTGACGAAGACCTGGGTCTTGTACATCAGGCGGCGGAAGCCCGAGCTGTGGATCACCCGGTCCCGGTCGCGCTCGAAGCGGGTGCGCCAGTCGTCCGGCAGCTCCTCCCAGGCCCGGCCCTGGGATTCGGCCGATTTCATGGCCGCCGGATGCAGCGCCTGGCGTTCGTGAGCCTCCTTTTCGAGCCGGTTCATGGCGCAGGAG
This sequence comes from Planctomycetota bacterium, assembly GCA_014382465.1. Classification (GTDB taxonomy): domain Bacteria; phylum Planctomycetota; class UBA1135; order UBA1135; family UBA1135; genus J029. The sequence continues at coordinate 4,848 of JACNJP010000437.1, read as the reverse complement.
GATACTCGCGCGCCCAGAGCATGGATTGACCGCCCGGGCTCCGAAACCTAAGATTTTGGGCCTTCTGGCCCCATTCTGCCTCCCGGGATCCGTTCGTGATCGTCCTCCTCCAATCCACCCTCGCCGAGTCGGAACAGCGTGCCCTCGCCGGCCGGCTGGAGGCCTGGGCTTCGGACCATGGCGCCCGCCTGGTGGGCTTCGGCCCGGGCTGGGGGAAGTGCGTCGAAGTGGACCTGGCCGCCGGGGCAGAGGAAGAGGCCTGCGCCTCCCAGGTGCGCCAGATCGACGGAATCGAGGCCGTCCTGACCGCTTCCCGGCCGACCCACCACGTCGCCGGCGCCGGTCGCGAGCCCCAGCGGATCGAGGTCGGCCCGGCGCGCTTCGGCGGTGGTTTCGCCTCGGCGATCGCCGGTCCCTGCTCGGTGGAGGAGCACGACTCGCTGCTGGCGCTGGCCTGGCAGCTGCGGCGGGCCGGCGCCACCGCCCTCCGGGGCGGCGCCTTCAAGCCGCGCACCTCGCCCTACAGCTTCCAGGGCCTGGGCCGCCCCGGCCTCGAGATCCTGCGCTCGGTCTCGGACCAGACCGGCCTGCCGGTGGTCACGGAGGTGCTCGACCCGCGCGCCGTCGAGCTGGTCGCGGAGTTCGCCGACGTGCTCCAGATCGGCTCGCGGAACATGATGAACTACGCCCTGCTGAGCGAGGCCGGCGGCGCCGGGCGGCCGGTGCTGCTGAAGCGCGGCATGAGCGCCACCTTGGGCGAGTTCCTGCTCGCCGCCGAGTACCTCGCGCACGCAGGCTGTAGCCGCATTCTCCTTTGTGAGCGAGGCTTACGGCATTTTGACCCGACCGTGAGGAACCTCCTGGACCTGGCCGCCGTGCCGGCCCTGAAGCGCGTCACCCACCTGCCCGTGGTCGTCGATCCGAGCCACGGCACGGGCTCCGCGGCCCTGGTCCCGGCCATGCTGGCCGCCGCCGCCGCCGCCGGCGCCGACGGCTTCCTGGTGGAAGTCCACCCCGACCCCCGTCACTCGGTCTCCGACGCCTCCCAGGCCCTCTCCCCCGAGGTCTTCGCCACCGCCCTCGAACGCGCCAGCAAGGTCCTCGAAGCCTGTGACCGGCGCCTGGCCCGGCCGGCCGCGGAGACCCAGCCCGTCTGAACCTCCTACATGAGCCGTACCTCCGTCATCGCCGGCAATTGGAAGATGCACCTGACCAAGCGCAAGGCCTCGGCCCTGGCGCGCGAGGTCGCCGCCCGCCAGGGCGCCGCCGAGCACCGGCGCTGCATCGTCTTCCCGGCCTTCGTCCACCTCGATCACGTCCGCCGCAACCTCAAGGGCAGCAACGTCGTCCTCGGCGCCCAGAACTGCTGGAGCAAGAAGGAGGGCGCCTTCACCGGCGAAATCAGCCCCTACATGCTGCGCGACATGGGGGTCCAGGTGGTGTTGCTGGGCCACTCCGAGCGCCGCCACGTGCTGGGCGAGACCGATTCCCTGCTGGTCGACAAGCTCAAGGTCGCCCTGCGGGCCAAACTCGAGGTCATGCTGTGCGTCGGCGAGACCCTGGAGGAGCGCGAAGCCGGGCTGACCTTCGAGGTCCTGCGGCGCCAGCTCAAGGCCCTGAAGCACGTCAAGGACTCCCAGGTCCCTCGGGTGAGCGTCGCCTACGAACCGGTCTGGGCCATCGGCACCGGACTGACCGCGACGCCGGCCCAGGCCCAGGAGGTCCACGCCGAGGCAAGATCCTCGATCGCGGGTATCCTGGGGGACTCGGCTGCCGCCGCCATGCCCGTTCTGTACGGCGGCAGCGTGAAGCCTGCCAACGCGTCGGAGCTGCTCTCGCAGGCCGACGTCGACGGCGCCCTGGTCGGCGGAGCTTCGCTCGTCATCGACCAGTTCGGCCCGATTCTGGACGCCGCTCCGGTCGTCTGAGGAAACATGTTCCAATTCCTGCTCTACGCCATCTTCTTCTCCTCGGCGGTCCTCCTGATCCTGGTGATCCTGCTCCAGGAGTCCAAGGGGGGCGGTCTGTCCGAGGCCTTCGGTGGCGCTGGCGCTGAGACCTTCGGCCCGCGCGCCGGCGGCATCAGCAAGTTCACCTTCGGCCTGTTCGGGGCCTGGATCCTGTCGGCGTTGGCGCTGCACTGGACCGCCGACCCTGCGGACAGCGGCTCGGTGATGGGCGATCCTCCGCCTGGGGCCGCGGTCGCGGGCCCGCCGGAAGCTCCGCCCGCCCCGCCTGCCCTGCCCGCCCCGGTCGAGCCGGCCACCGGCGACGGGAACACCGAAGACGGGGAATAGGGTGGCCTTGACCGCCGGCTGCCCCGCCGAAGCCCGTCTGCTCCAGGCGCTCCGCGACAGCGAGGCGCTGCTCGAGGGCCACTTCCTGCTCTCCTCCGGCCGCCACGCCGGCCGCTACGTGCAGTGCGCCAAGCTGCTGCAGCACCCCGACCGGGCCGCCGCCGCCTGCGCCGACCTGGCCGCCGCCATCCGCGACCGCCTCGGCGCGCGGCGGCCCTACGACCTGGTGGTCGGCCCGGCGATGGGCGCCGTGACCCTCGGCTACGAGCTCGCCCGCGCCCTCGGCGTGCGCGGCGTCTTCAGCGAACGCGCGGCCGAGGGCGGCTTCAGCCTGCGCCGCGGCTTCGAGGTCCGGCCCGGCGAGCGGGTGCTGGTGGCGGAGGACGTCGTCACCACCGGCAAGAGCGTCAAGGAGGTGCTGGCGATGCTGGCCGGCCTGGGCGTGACCGAGGTGGCGGTGGCCTCGCTGGTCAACCGCTCCGGCGGCGACTACCCCTTCGGCGAGATCCCCTACTTCCGGCTCGCCGACCTCGAGGTGCCCTCCTGGCAGGCCTCGGACTGCCCGCTGTGCGCCGACCCAGCGGCCGGCCCGGCGGTGAAGCCCGGCAGCCGGCCCGGATTGTCCTAGGATCCGCCCATGGCAACCGGCCGGAACGCACTGCTGCGCAGCATGACGGGCTACGGCTGCGGCAGCGCCACCAACCCGACCGCCTCCGCCGAGGTCGAGCTGCGCTCGGTCAACGGCCGCTCGCTCAGCGTCAAGCTGCGCCTGCCGCCGGACCGGATGGAATTCGAACCCCGGGTCGAGGCGCTGATCCGGTCGGCGCTCGAGCGGGGTTCGGTCCAGGGGCAGGTTCGGATCACGGTCCTCGAGAGCCGGGCCTCGGCGATCAACCGGAGCGCGGTGCGGCGCTACCTGAGCGACTGGCGCGCCGCCGAGCGCGAGGTCGGGCTCGAGCCGCGCGATCCCTCGCTCTCGGAGCTGCTGTCGCTGCCCGGCGCGGTGCAGCAGGCGGGGGAGTCGGCGCGGTCGGCCAGCGCCATCCGGCGCGCGGTGCTCGAGGCCGCCGGCCTGGCCCTCAACGCCCTCGACCAGGCGCGCGCCAAGGAGGGCGAGAAGCTCGCTCGCGAGCTGCGGGGCCTGTGCGACAAGCTGGAGAAGAGCCTCGCCCAGGTCGAGAAGCGGCTGCCGGCCGCCCGCGTGGACGTCGCCGCCCGGCTCAAGGAGCGGGTCCAGGCCGCTTGGAGCGCCGCTGGGGTCACCGATCCCATGGACCTGACCCGCGAGCTGGTGGTGCTGGCCGAGCGCGCCGACGTGCGCGAGGAGGTGGCGCGGCTGCAGATCCACCTGGAGCGGCTGCGTGGCCTGCTGGACAAGGGCGGCGCCTGCGGCCGCGAGCTCGAATTCCTGATCCAGGAGTGCCACCGCGAGGTCACCACGCTCGGCAACAAGTCGAACGACAGCCGGCTGTCGGAGCTGGTGGTGGCGATGAAGCTGGTGGTGTCCCAGCTCAAGGAGCAGGTGGCGAATGTCGAGTGAGCGCGGCCGGCTGGTGGTGATCTCGGGCCCGACCGCCTCGGGCAAGTCGACGCTGTGGCGGCGGCTGGTGGAGCTGCCGCGGGTGTGTTTCTCGGTGTCGGCGACCACCCGGGCGGCCCGCGAGGGCGAGGTCGACGGCCGCGACTACCACTTCCTGAGCGCAGCCGAATTCGAGCGTCGGCTGGCGGCCGGGGAGTTCCTCGAGCACGCAGTGGTTCACGGCCAGCGTTACGGCACCCTGCGCGCCGAGGTCGAGCGGGCGCTCCAGGACGGCAACGACCTCCTGCTCGAGATCGACGTCCAGGGCGCCGAGCAGGTGCGGCGGAGCGGCCTGCCGGTGGTCAGCGTGTTCGTGAAGCCGCCGTCGGAGCAGGTCCTGCGGCAGCGCCTGCGCGGCCGCGGCACCGAGACCGAGGAGCAGATGCTGCGGCGGCTGGCGATCATCGACGAGGAGATGAAGCAGGCCGGTGACTACGACCACGTGGTGGTCAACGACGACTTCGAGCGGATGCTGGCGGAGGTCATGGGGATCCTCGGCCTGGAGGAGGCGGCGTGAGCACGATCCTGGTAGGGGTCTCCGGCTCGGCCGCCTGCTTCAAGGCGGTCTCGGTGTGCTCGGAGCTGACCAAGCGCGGCCACCTGGTCAGCACCGTCCTGAGCCCGGCGGCGGCGCGGCTGGTGCGGCCGCTGCAATTCGCCTGCGTCACCGGCCGCCCGGCCCTGAGCGACGAATGGCAGCCGGCCGATCCTGGCGGCATGGACCACATCGCCCTGGCGCGGATCGCCGACCTGCTGGTGGTGGTGCCGGCGACCGCCGACCGCATCGGCCTGCTGGCGCACGGCCTGGCGCCCGACCTGCTCGGCTCGCTGGCCCTGGCCTTCGAGCAGGACAAGCCGCGGCTGCTGGTGCCGGCGATGAACCCGGAGATGTGGCGGCACCCGGCGGCGGGGCGCAACCCCCCCCCGCTCAAGAACGACGGCTGGCGGCAGCTCGGCCCCGCGGAGGGGCTG
>JACNJP010000431.1:5141-6027 GCA_014382465.1 Planctomycetota bacterium | reverse complement strand
CAGGATGAACGCACCGCTCCTCGCCCTGCTGCTGGTCTCCGTGGCGCCCTTGGTGGCCGTCTGTAGCTTGCTGGTCGGTCTGGCCGTCTGCCTCTCGATCGCCGCGGTTTCATGGCTGAGCGGCGAAGTTCTGGCGGTGGCCGCGACCGCCCTCGCGGAGGGCGCCTTGGCCGCGCTGGTCCTGACAGCCTTGGCGCGTCGCCTGAACAGCCCTGTGCTGCCCTCGTTGCTGTGGCTCGCGATCGCCCTGCTGCCCTGGTGGGTGCCGGAGATGTGCGAGCGGCTCGACGGCGGCGCCCGGCCGCTCTCCGGTGGCTGGTGGGCGGCCTGGCCGGGCGGGCTCCTGGCCAGCGATGCCTGGAGCCCGCTCCTGGACGGCCCGCTCTACCCGCTCTGGGGTTCGCGGGTGGGCGTGCTCGGACCCGCGCTGTGGTTGCATCTACTTGTCCTCGGGGGAGCTGCGATCGCCTTATACTGGCGCGGCGTTCGCCCGTTCCCGGCTTCCAGCGCGCGCGGTCAGAACCCATGAAAAGACGCATCTACTGCACGATCCCCCAGTCCCTGATCAAGGAGCCGCTGCTCTTCACGCTGGGGAACCGCGTCGGGGTCGTCCCCAATATCCGCGGCGCCAGCGTCACCGAGGAGATCGCGGTCCTGACCCTCGAGCTCGAAGGGGAGGCGGACTCCATCGGACTGGCGGTCGAATTCCTCGGCCAGCCCCGGGTCCCGGGCGGGGGCCCCGCCCCCCACCCGCACGCCCCCCGGAACGCCGCCCCCAGCGCCGGCCGCGGCGCCCCCCGGCCCGCCCCCCCCGAGACGGGCGCGCGGCCCCGCGCCCCGCCCCCCCCCCCCCCAGCGCCGCCCCCCCCGCGCCCACCCCGCACCC
>JACNJP010000431.1:0-5131 GCA_014382465.1 Planctomycetota bacterium | reverse complement strand
GCCGGCCGCTCCGAGGAGTTCGCGGTCCTGCCCCTCGTGCTCGAAGGGGAGGCGGCCTCCATCGGCCTGGCGGTCGAATTCCTGGTCGAGGCCGGAGTCCAGGTCGAGGACCTGGCCCCCGACCAGCAGGCGCCCTGACCGGCAGCCGCGAGCGCGGGCCGGGGTCTCCCTGGGCCGGCCCGAACGGAAGCGGGCGGACGCCTCGGCGTCCGCCCGCTTCCTTTCCGCCGCAGGCTCAGTCGTCGAAGTCGATGCCGCCGGGCGGCTTGACGGCCGGTTTGGCGGCCTCCGCGTCCTTGTTGGCCTCGCTGTGCTTGGTGGCGAAGCCGGCCCACTCCTCATCGTTGACCGAGAACTTGCTGACCCAGAAGTTGTACCAGTAGATCACCACCCGCTTGTTGAAGAAGATGGCCTCGTCCCACTCCTTGGTGTCCTGGTCCAGGCCTTCGAGGCTCTTCCAGCCCAGGTTCGTGCCTTGGCCGATCTTGACGATGATGTTGTTCAGGCTGTGGCACAGCCCGATGCTGTAATGGTCGCTCCAGTCGGTCTTGAGCATGGCGTTGACGATCGCCGGGTAGGCGTCCCGGCCGCCCTCCTCGAGGCGGGCGCCGGCGCGGGTCGAGGACGCGCCCTCGTCAGCCAGGTAGAGGTCGGCGTCATCGACGAATTCCGCCCAGGTGGCGTCGTCGGTGCTGGTCCACTTCCCGAGCAGGGGCACCAACTCGAGCTTGAAGGAGTCGCCGAAGCGGAAGCCGCGCCATTCGATCTCCTCCCCGGCGGCCGGCGGCGACCACTCGGGGTCCTCGCCGACCGGTTCCTGCGCCGGGGGCGGAACGGCCGCCTCAGCGGCGGCGCCGCTGGGCTCGACGGGCTGGGCGTCCACCGGCTGGCTGGTGCCGGCGTCGGCGTCCGGGGCGGCCGCTGCCTCGCTGCCGGCGGCCGCCGGCGGCGGGATGACTCCACCGGCGCCGGCCGTCGTCTCGACACCGGCCGCCGGCGCGGCGGCGTTGAGCCCGGCCTCGGGGGAAGGCGCGGCCTTCTTGTTGGCGCCCTCGAGGAACCACCACATCCCGACGGCGATGATTCCCAGGGCGACGACCGAGATCAGCGTCAGCAGGACCGGCGGTCCCTTCTTGACGTGGGGGTGGTGGTGGTGGGCGTGACGCGGGTCGTGGTCGTCGGCGGACCTCCGCTTGGAGGCGGCCTGGCGCCTGGCCGGCGGCTTCGGCGGGGCGGCCGCCGGCTTCTTGGCGGCCGAGGGCTGGCCTTCGCCGGCCTTCTTGGCCTTGAGCTTGGCCAGCAGGTCGGCGCCCTTGTCGGCGTCGGCCGGCTTGCCGCCCGGATGCGGGGTGGCCTCCTGGGTCGCGCCTGGGCCCTTGCGGGCCTTGAGCTGGGCCAGCAGGGCGGCGGCCTTGGCCGGGTCCTTCTCCTTGGCCAGGGGGGCTTCGGCGGCCATTTTCGGCGCCTCGGGCTTGCGGGCCGGCGCCTTGGGCGGCGGCGGAACGGGCCGAGCGGCCGGCCGCTTCGGCGGCGGCGGCTTGACCACCGGCGGACGTTGCGGCGGCTTCGGCGCGGGCTCGGCCACCGGCTTGGCCGGCTCCGGGCGGGCGACGGAGCGGGCCACGGGGGCCGCGGCGGCCGGCCGCTCGCCGTTGCCCTTCGGCTTGGCGTCGCCGATCGGGGTGGCCGTCAGACCTCCAGCGGCTTCCTCCGGGGCGGCCGGGGCCGTCTCAGGGGCCGCGTCGAGCGCGGGGATCTCCACTTCGCCACCGCACTTACGGCAACGGACCTTGGTCGCGGTCACGGTGGGGGGGATGTTTCCGTATTGCGCACCGCAGCCGGTGCAGGTTCCGATTCTGGCAGTCATCGATCTGGTCCTCGCGGCGGGGCCGGCATTCTACCCCTCCCTAAGTTCAGCGGCGGGTTCGTCCAGCCCTCTCTGGTTCGGGGATCGGCATGCCGGACTGTTCGATCCAGTCGTCCCAGCGCTTCCCCCAGAGCTTCCACCAGCCGAACCAGGCCTCGACGGCTTCCTGGCGCGTCTGCTCGAGCAGGTCGGGATGCACGGCGTCGACCGCCCGCAGCGGGAAGGAGATCTGGCGGAAGCTGATGTCCTGGAGGAGGCCGTGGATGATGGCGATCTCCTCGGCGCGCTGTTCGGTGCCGTTCAACGGCAGGTCGACCAGCTCGTTGAGCAGGATCGGGACCGCCTTGTGGCCGCTCCCGGCCAGCTCGCGCTTGGCCAGCCGGCTCTCGAGGCCGCTCTCGGCCCGCGCCAGCTTCAGGAGGCCGCGGATGGCCTTCTCCTCCTCGGGCGTGGTGCCGGCCACGAGCTCGACGCGCTCGATCACGCCGCGGAGCTGGCGGCCGCCGCCCTTGGTCTCGGCGAACCGACCGTCCCCGCCGAGGTCGGCCTTGGAGGCGTCGTCCACCGCCGGGACCTCCTCCTCGAAGGCGTAGGAATGGACCCGCCAGGTCCCGTCCGTCAGGGCGGTGTGGAACTTCCACATCATCTTCGGCTCCTCGCTGCAGCGCAGGACCAGGTCGGCGCTGTCCGACACCGGGCCGGCGAAGGATGCCGCCACCAGCGTCACGCCGGCGTAGCGGCGCAGCTCCGGGTCGTCGATCAGGCGGGCGGCCAGGGCCTTGCCGAACTCCGCCCGCTCGGCGGCCATCATGCTCGACCACAGGCGGCCCTCGGCGGACTCGCGCTCGAACCAGACCTGCAGGTCCAGGAGCCCGCGGAGCTGCCCGTCGTTGAAATTCCGCACCGCGTCCTGGATCTGCTTGGCGGCGCGGGTCGCGGGGTGCTCGAAGGGATCGACCTGGGCCGCGGCCGCCGGCCTGGCGCCCGTCGCCGGCCCGGCGGCCTCGCCAGCGCCGGCGCCCTGGCCGCCCTGGTCGTCGCCGCCCTGGATCATCAACCAGGCCGCCACGGTGACGGCGCCGGCGACCACCAGGATGACGAAGGGCCTGGCGCTGGCCCTCTTCTTGGTCGGCCGCTGGCGCTGGCGCTGGGTCGGTTCGTGGCCAGCCGCGGCCGCCGGCTTGGCCAGGAAGGCGCCGCCGCACTTGGGGCACTTGACCTTAGAATGAAGCTTCTCCTCGGGGAGCTTCAGATGGACTTGGCATTGGGGGCATTGGGTCGAAGACATGGCTCGCTCGTCCGCAGGATAGCCGTCTGGGAGCCCGTGGTACCGGTCCCTTGAGCCTCCCTTTCCGCCTCATCAGCGACTTCGAACCCCGCGGCGACCAGCCGCAGGCGATCGATGCCCTGACAACGGGCTTCCGCGAGCCCGGTTCACGCCAGGTGCTGCTGGGGGTGACCGGCTCGGGCAAGACCTTCACCCTGGCCCACGTGATCCAGCGGCTGCAGGCCCCGACGCTGCTGATCGCCCCCAACAAGACCCTCGCCAGCCAGCTCTACGGCGAGATGCGCGAGCTGTTCCCCGACAACGCCGTCGAGTACTTCGTCTCCTACTACGACTACTACCAGCCCGAGGCCTACCTCCCCGGCAGCGACACCTACATCGAGAAGGACGCGCGCATCAACCAGCAGATCGACCGCATGCGCAACGCCGCCACCGCCAGCCTGGTGGAGCGGCGCGACGTCATCGTGGTGGCGAGCGTGTCCTGCATCTACGGCCTGGGCGACCCGGAGACCTACCGCGGCCTGGCGTTGACGGTCGAGCGCGGCGCGACTCTCCGCCGCGACGAGCTGGTGCGCGGGCTGGTGCGGACCCAGCACGTCCGCGGCGAGATCGACTTCCGCCCCGGCAGCTTCCGCGTCCGCGGCGCGGCGGTCGAGGTGTGGCCGATCCACGAGCCCGAGCGCATCCTGTCGATCGAGCTCGACGGCGACCGGGTGGCGTCGATCCTGCGCTGCGACCCGCTCACCGGCGAGATCCTCGAAGAGCTGCCGGCGGCGGTGATCTACCCGGTCGGCCACTACGTCCAGCCCGAGGACAAGCTGCCGATGGCCCGCCGCGGGGTCCGCGACGAGCTCGACCGGCGGCTGCTGGAGCTGCGCCGGGACGGCAAGGAGGTCGAGGCCGAGCGCCTCGAGCGGCGCGTGCTGGCCGACCTCGAGGACCTCGAGGAGCTGGGCTTCTGCCCCGGCATCGAGAACTACTCGCGCCACCTCGAGGGCCGGGCGCCGGGGCAGCCGCCGTTCACCCTGCTGCACTACTTCCCGAAGGACTTCCTATGCGTGCTCGACGAGAGCCACGTCAGCCTGCCGCAGCTCTACGCCATGGTGAAGAGCGACGGCGCCCGCAAGCGCAACCTGGTCGACTACGGCTTCCGGCTGCCGTCGGCGACCGACAACCGGCCGCTGGCCGAGGCCGAATTCGAGGGGCTGGTGGGGCGGGTGCTCTACGTCTCGGCGACCCCCGCCGGCCGCGAGCTGGCCCTGGCGCGGCAGCGGATCGTCGAGCAGATCGTCCGGCCGACCGGACTGCTCGACCCGCAAGTGGACGTCCTGCCGGCCCGCGGGCAGGTCGAGGACGCGCTCAAGCAGGCGGGCGCGACGGTCCGCGGCGGCGACCGGGTGCTGGTGACGACCCTCACCAAGCGCAGCGCCGAGGACCTGACCGAGTTCTTCCAGGAGAGCGGCCTGCGGGCCCGCTACCTCCACTCCGACATCGACACCCTGGAGCGCTCCGAGCTGCTGCGCGACCTGCGGCTGGGGGTCTTCGACGTCCTGGTGGGCATCAACCTGCTGCGCGAGGGTTTGGACCTCCCCGAGGTCTCGCTGGTGCTGGTGCTCGACGCCGACCGCGAGGGTTTCCTGCGCTCGACCACCTCGCTGGTCCAGACCTGCGGCCGGGCGGCTCGTCACGAGCACGGCCGCGTGGTGTTTTATGCCGACCGGACTACGCCGTCGATGCAGGCGGCGATCGACGAGGCCGACCGGCGCCGGACGATCCAGCGGGCCTACAACCAGGAGCACGGCGTCGTGCCGCGGTCGGTGCGCAAGAAGATCATCGCCTCGCTGGCCGGCTCCCAGGTTGGGAAGGAGCGGCAGGAGCCGCTGCGCGCCGAGCTCGAGGGCCTCGAGCCGAAGCTCGCCCGCCTGCGCCAGGAGATGCTGGCGGCCGCCTCGGCGCCGGGCTTCGAGCTGGCGCTCCGG
>JACNJP010000498.1 GCA_014382465.1 Planctomycetota bacterium | reverse complement strand
GAGGGTTTGGCGCGGTAGTCGGGGCGGCCGTGGCGGACGGCCTCGACGGCGCCGCGCAGGGAGCGGAAGGCGGTGATCGCCAGGGCGGCCGGGTCGGTGCCCTCGGCCTGCCCCTCCTCGAGCAGGTCCAGGCCGTCACCGTCGGGCAGCTTGAGGTCCAGGATCAGCAGGGACGGCCAGTGCTCCTCGAGCCGCCGCCGCGCCTCGGCCAGCGAGGCCGCCTCGTCGACCACCGCGCCGGCCTCCTCGAAGCAGGCCCGCAGGCTCCAGCGGATCATCCGCTCGTCGTCGACGACCAGGATCCGGGGAGGCGGATCGGAGAAGCGGATCGGTTCGGCCACGGTCGAAGCTTAGCCGGCCAGGCTGCGCTGGACGATCTCGAACAGGTCCTTCGAGACTCCCTCGTGGGCGGCGATCCGCTCGAGCTGCTGCTTCATGCGCGCCCCGAGCGCGGGTTCCATGCGCCGCCACCGGCCCAGCGGCTGGACCAGGCGGGCGGAGATCTGCGGGTTGAGCGGGTCCAGCTCGAGCACACGGTCGGCGAGGAAGCGGTAGCCGGCGCCGTCGGCGCGGTGGAAGTGCGGCAGGTTCTCACTGAAGCTGCGGACCAGCGCCCGGGCCTTGTTCGGGTTCTTGATCTCGAAGACCGGGTGCTGGAGCAGCGCCGTCACCCGCTCGACCGTGTCCGCCAGGTCGGCCCCGGCCTGGATCGCCAGCCACTTGTCCATCACCAGCGGATCCTGGCGCCAGGTCTCGAGGAAGGCCGCGAGCGCCACCTCCCGGGCATCGCCGCCGGAGGAGGCGAGCACCTGCAGCGCGCCTTCCTGGTCGGTCATGTTGTCGGCGCCGCGGAACTGCTCCAGGCAGCGCTCGTCGGAGCCGCTCTCCGGCAGGCGCGACAGCATCTCCAGGCACAGGTTGCGCAGCCGCCGGCGGCCGGTCTCGGCCGGGTCGTGGCGGAACGGACCGCTGGGAGCGAGGGCTGCGTAGCGGTCCTCGAGCTCGGACCGGCAGGCGGCGGCGAGCCGGCCCAGCAGCCACTCGCGCGCCTGGTGCAGCAGCGCGGGGTCGGCCTGCTCGACCTCCTCGGCGAGGGTCGCCTCGTCGGGCGGGATCAGCGCGTAGGCCTGCAGCGAGGCGTCGATGCCCTCGGCGGCCAGGGTGGAGCGCCAGGCCCGCAGCACGGTCTCGGGGAGCTGCGGCGAGCCGCCGGCGGAGAGGGCGGCGTAAGCAGAGAGCAGCACCCGCTGGTAGAGCTTCTGGCCGGCCTCCCAGCGGTTGAAGGAGTCGGAGTCGTGGGCCAGCAGGAAGGCCAGCTGCTCGTCGTCCTGCTCCAGCCGCAGCTTCACGGGCGCCGAGTAGCCGCGCAGCAGGGAGGGCACCGGGCGCTCCGACAGGCCGGTGAAGACGAAGCGCTGGACCGCCTGGCGCAGCTCGAGCACGTACGGACCCTGGCAGGGACCGGCGGCGCCCTCCTGGACCAACGGCAGGTCGCGGCCGTCGGCGCCGATCAGGCCGACCGCCACCGGGATGTGGAACGGCAGCTTCTCCGGCTGCTTCGGCGTCGCCGGGCAGCTCTGGCGCAGCTCGATCTCGAACTCGCCGGAGTCCGGGCGGTAGCGGCACTCGGCCTCCACCACCGGCGTGCCGGCCTGCAGGTACCAGCGCTCGAACTGAGCGAGGTCGGCGCCGTTGGCGTCGGCCATGGCGGCGCGGAAGTCGTCGCAGCTGACCGCCTGGCCGTCGTGGCGCTCGAAGTAGAGGTCCATGCCCTCGCGGAAGCCCTCGGCCCCCAGCAGGGTGTGGTACATGCGGATGACCTCGGCGCCCTTGTTGTAGACCGTGACGGTGTAGAAGTTGTCCATCGCGATGTAGGACTCGGGACGGACCGGGTGGGCCATCGGCCCGGCGTCCTCGGGGAACTGGCGGCGCCGCAGCACCCGCACGTCCTCGATGCGCTTGACCGCCGCCGAGGCCATGTCGGCCGAGAACTGCTGGTCCCGGAAGACCGTCAGGCCCTCCTTCAGGGTCAGCTGGAACCAGTCCCGGCAGGTGACCCGGTTGCCGGTCCAGTTGTGGAAGTACTCGTGGCCGACCACCCCCTCGATGAGGTCGAAGTCCTGGTCGGTGGCGGTCTCGGCCTTGGCCAGCACGTAGGCGCTGTTGAAGACGTTGAGCGACTTGTTCTCCATCGCGCCCATGTTGAAGTCGTTGACGGCCACGATGTTGAAGACGTCGAGGTCGTACTCGCGGCCGTAGACCCGCTCGTCCCACTTCATCGAGTTCATCAGGGCCCGCAGGGCGTGGGCGAGGCGGTCGGTGTTCTCGTGCTCGCTCCAGACCCGCAGCAGCACCTGTCGGCCGCTCAGGGTCGTGTAGCGGTCCTCGATGTGGCCGAGGTCCCCCGCCACCAGGGCGAAGAGGTAGCTCGGCTTCTTGAACGGGTCCTCCCAGACGGTGTAGTGGCGGCCGCCGCCGGCCTCGCCCTGCTCGACCAGGTTGCCGTTGGAGAGCAGCACCGGGAAGCGGGCGCGGTCGGCCTCCACCCGCACGTGGTAGCGGGTCATGACGTCCGGCCGGTCGGGGAAGAAGGTGATGCGGCGGAAGCCCTCGGCCTCGCACTGGGTGCAGAACATGTCGGCCGAGCGGTAGAGGCCGCTGAGCTGGGTGTTCTCCTGCGGCTTGATGCGGACCTCGGTGACCAGCCGGAAGCTGGCGGGCGGGGCCGGAATCACCAGCCGCTCGCCGTCCAGGCGGTAGGCGCCAGGACGGAGCTCGGCGCCGTCGAGCTCGACCCGCAGCAGCTCCAGGTCCTCGCCGTCGAGCGACAGGTCGGACCCGGCGTCGGCGCCAGCGGCGCGAGCCACGGACATGGAGGCACGCACCAGGGCGTGGTCGTCGAAGAGGCCGAAGTCGAGCTCGAGTTCGAGGATGTCGTGGTCCGGTGCCCGGTAGTCCTCGCGGAACTTCTCGGCCGGAGCTGCTTTCACCGCCGTGTCTTGCGCCATCCCGGAATTCTAGCCCTGCGGCCCCGCCGGGCCCGAAGCGTTAAGATCTGGTGGTCTGCGCCCGTAGCTCAACTGGATAGAGCACCGGACTTCTAATCCGGTTGTTGCAGGTTCAAGTCCTGCCGGGCGTGCCATCCAAAGCCACCGACGACCATGAAGATCACCCGCCCCACGCTGTCCCTCCTCTGCCTGCTGTTGGTCCTGCCCGCGTGCGGCAACAAGCTCATCCGGCCCTTCAAGAAGAAGCCCGGCCAGGGCCAGGAACAGGAGCGGCCGGAACGGCCGGCGCCGCCGGAACCCTCGCCGGCCGGGAACAGCGGCTCGGAGCCGGTCGATCCGCCGGTGGAGCCGCCGCCGAGCGCGCCGCCCAGCCAGCCGCCGCCCGCCGGCGGCTACGAGCCCGGCCCGGCCGCCGGCGGCCCGGAGCTGGCCGCCATGGGCGTTCCTCCGTCGAGCCGGCTGCCGGATGCCCGCAGCGGCGGCGAGTGGTACGAGTGGACCGCGTCGACCCTCGCCTACACCGAGGGCGCGACCGATCTCTCGCAGATCTTCCGCACCGGCGCCGCCGGCAAGCACGGCTTCCTCAAGGTCAAGGGCGAGGACTTCGTGTTCGCGGACGGCACCCCCTTCCGCATCTGGGGCACCAATCTGGCGCGCGGCGCCCCGGCGCCGACCAAGGAGGAGGCGCCCAAGATCGCCGCTCAGCTCGCGCGCCTGGGCTACAACGCGGTGCGCCTGCACCTGATCGACTCGGTCCAGCTGCTGTTCAACAACCAGACCACGGTCACCCGGTTGAACCCCGAGATGCTCGACCGCATGGACTTCCTGATCGCCGAGCTGAAGAAGCGGGGCATCTACTTCGACATCAACCTCTACGTCTGGCGGCGCTACGGCAACGACGACCCGGTGCCGACGCCCCGCGAGATCCCGGATAAAGGGCGCTTCGTCAACTACTTCCATCCAGACGTCTGGAAGATCGAGAAGGAGTACACCCGGCAGCTCCTGAGCCACAAGAACCCCTACACCGGCCTCAGCTACGCCGAGGACCCGGCGATGTGCTTCGTCGAGCTCTCGAACGAGAACTCGATCTTCGGCGGCTGGGCGTCCGGCCTCCTGGACGAGGGGGCGCCGGCGAAGAAGGGCATCTCCAAGCCGTACCGTGACTGGCTGGACCAGGACTTCAACCGCTGGCTCAAGACCCGCTACTCCTCGACCAGCGCCCTGCGGGCGGCCTGGGACAAGGGCGCCGGCAAGGGGCGCGAGGGGCTCGGGAGCCAGGAGAGCCTCGAGAGGGGCACCGTCCTCCGGACCCCCGGGAAGGACCTCAAGCGCTACTCCCCGGCCAGGGTCACCGACACCGCGCACTACTTCTACTACCTCGAGAAGCACTACGTCGACGACTACCGCGACTTCCTGAGGAAGGAGCTGAAGGTCAAGGTCCCGGTCCTGAACACCCAGAACTACTCCAGCCTGCCCGGCCTCGCCGCCCAGGCCGAAGCCGACTGGGTCGACACCCACACCTACTGGGACCACCCGCAGTTCAAGGACGCCAAGCGGAGCCAGCCGCTGATGAAGGTCCACCTGAAGTCGCTGGTCCAGAACCCGATCATCCCCCACACCACCGGTCCGGGAAGCCGTCTCAGCATGTTCACCGAGACCACCCTCTCGCGGGTGGTCGGCAAGCCCTCCACCATCACGGAGTGGGCGCCCTCGAAGGCCAATCCCTTCGCCTGGGAGGTGCCGCAGATCTTCGGCGCCTACACCGCCTTCCAGGACCTCGACGGCCTGTTCAGCTTCGCCTACGCCCAAGGTCGGGAGGACTACTCCCCCGGCCCGATGTCCAACCACCTGCAGTGGTCGAACGTCACCCCTTTCCTCTTGGTGAACGCCGTGGCCGGCCTGGCTTGGCGGCGCGGCGACATCGCCCCGGCCAAGGAGCGCATCGAGCTCCACTACACCGAAGAGGACATCTTCGACGGCCGCAACGCCGCCGGCGTGGGGGTCTACTGGTGGGGCAAGGACGTCCCCTCCACGGTCCCGCTCCAGGTACCGGTCGCCCGGGTGCTGCGGAGCTCGGGCAAGGACACAGGCCCGCTCCACCTCCTGAAGGAGAAGGACACCAAGCTCTACCGCTCCTCCACCGGCGAGCTGACGTGGGACGTGCGCGACCCGCAGGACGCCCACGTCCTGATCGACAGCCCGCGCTACCAGGGAGTGGTCGGCAGCTTGCAGCGCCCCGCCGCCGCCAAGAATTTCTCGGTCAGCGGCGACGGTCGGGCAGCGGTGTCGGTGATCAGCCTGGACAACCAGCCGCTGGCCCGGACCAAGCGCGCCCTGCTCAGCGCGGTCTCGGACTTCCGCTTCAAGGGGGAGAAGATCGACCGCTCGGGCGAGTTCCAGGTCTGGAACCAGGGCCGTCTGCCGCTCGAGGTCAGGGCGGTGCGGGCAACGGTCACCCTCGCGGGCTGGAGCCAGGCGTCCAAGCTGGTCTGCTACGCCCTCGACCCCAAGGGCGGCCGCGCGGCCAGGGTGCCGGTGCAGGCGAGCGGCGGCCAGGCGGTGATCGACCTCAAGGCCTACCCCTACGCCTGCTTCGAGCTGGTGGCGGAGTAACCGCACGAGACCTCGGCATGAGAAACGCCGCGAACAGCCCATTGGGGGCCGTTTGCGGCGATCTTGTCTGGTACCCCCCACAGGATTCGAACCTGTGACCCAAGGATTAAGAATTCGGTTTTGGGGTGAACGCATGTCCTTTGCATGCAAGGCTTAAGGTTCCCAACCATAGCTCTTAAAGGGCCTTGCGCGCGCCTGCCAACGCAAGTCGATGCCTGTGGAAGACAGTCATCATGCTGAACTCCGGCAAATTCCCGGCAAATTCCCGAGCCGGGCGCCGCGCCCTCTCATGCCCCCATTGTCGCCCGGGAATCCGGAGCCCTATGTAGCTCATCCATGAACCGAATCTGTGCCGTTGGCATTCCGACGAACGTCACCATTGGGGTCCTCTACCAACGCTCAAGGGGCC
>JACNJP010000243.1 GCA_014382465.1 Planctomycetota bacterium | reverse complement strand
GCGGGCGGCGGTCGGCCATCCAGCGAAAAGCGGCCGGCGCGCCGGTGTCGGGGTCGCCCGGCGCCAGGCCGGCCGGCTAGGGCCCGCCGCAGTCGATCTCCACGAAGTCGTCGAAGGCGCCGCCGAGCGGGTTGAACAGCACCAGGCCGGCCTCGCCGGCCGGCACCAGGCGCGAGCCGGCATCCGCCAGCGCCCGCTGCCGCAGGCCGCCGACGATCTCCGCCACGCGCTTGGTCAGCGCCACGAACTCGCGGTTCTGCTGGTCGACCTCGGCCAGGGTCATCAGCCCCGGCCAGCCGGCGCCGCCGCCGGAGTGCTCCAGGAACAGCATGCAGCCGCGCCAGGCTTGCTCCAGCAGCGCCGCCGGGTAGCCCCGGCCGCTGGCGTGGGCGAGGGCCTGCATGGCTTCGACCGCCGGGAGCAGCGCCAGGCTGCGGCGCAGCGAGGACTGGGTCGCGGGCGTGAGCTGTGAGCCGTCCTCCCACAGGCCGGCGGCGCCGCCCTGGTAGGTGGGGAAGACGTCGCCGTACTGGGTCAGCAGGTGCTCGAAGAACATCTCGGGCGTCGCCAGAACCAGCTTCGGGTTGTCGTAGCGGGCGTTCCAGCTCGCCGCCAGAGAGGCCATGCCGAGGTTCGGGCCGGTGTTGTCGAAGCCGCGCATCACCAGCAGCGCGTCGTAGGGGTAGCCGGCGGCCTCGTACTCCGGCAGCAGCACGCTGAGCTTGTTGAAGGCGGTGTTGAGGTTCAGCAGTCCCCAGACCAGGTAGCCCTCGGCGTAGGAGTCGTAGGTCTCCCAGGTCAGCACGCGGCTGCCGTCCGGCGCCTGCCACCAGAACGGCCGGTCGGCCAGCGGGATGTCGGGCTTGCCGCCGACGAAGTCGTTGGGGCCGAGCAGCAGGTAGTCCACCCCCGAGCGCGCCAGCGCCCGCGGCATGCCCAGGGTGTAGCCCGGCACGTCGTCGAGCAGGGCCGAGTGGGCGCGGGCGCCGTAGGCGGCCGCCAGCTTGGCAGACGGGTGGACAAAGCGGTTCAGCAGCTCCTCGGTCCAAATGCCCGAGTGCGGGCCGACGTAGCCGGCGCCGAGCACGAAGCGGCCGTCGGCGAAGCGCGCCCGCAGCCGCGCCTTGTCGGCGGCGGTGGCCAGGCGGTCGAACTGCTCCATCTGGAAGCCGGTCTCGAGGGTCCAGCGGAAGCCCGGGTGGAGGTCGGCCAGCCGCAGGGCCTCGACCAGGTTGTCGTGGACGACCTGCGCCACGACCGTCGGCGGGTCGGTGAAGCCGACGTCGGTGTGCGACATCTCGACGACGTAGATCGTCTTGATGGTCGACGGGATGCCGGGGTCGGGCGCCTGCGGGGCGGCCGCGGCGGCGAACGGGAGGAGCGCGAGGAGGGGGAGGAGGGGGAGGAGCATGAGGCGGGCCTCCTCCTACCTTATTCCACGATCCGCTCCGGCGCCCCCGCGACGGCCTTGTCCTCGTCGCCGAGGCGCAGCAGGTCGAAGCCCCAGATCGAGTCGCGCGGCTCCCACCGTCCGCCTTCCTCCGCCAGGAAGGAGACCACCTTCTCCGGCGGCAGCAGATAGCGCCGATCGCCCCAGCGCACCGGCGCCAGCAGCTCGTCGATGCCCTGGAAGCCCTTGCGCACGTTCGGCCGCTCGCAGTGGAGGTGGATCAGGCCGGCCTCGTCGATCGAGATGCGGCCGAAATTGCGGTCGTACTCGCCGAGGCAGCCGTGCCAGCTGAAGTAGAAGCCGCCGTCCGGGGCCAGCTTCAGCGAGACGTTCACTCCGGTGCCGTCGCCCTGGTAGTAGCTGCCGGCCCACGGGTGGTGGCCGGCGAGCTCGGCGAGCTCGGCGTCGATGCGGGCTTCGCGCTCCTCGCCGCCGGCGAACCAGGTCGGCCGCCATTGCTGGCCGCTGGTGGGCGGCGAGAACACCAGGTCGTCGAGCACGACGCCCTCGGAGACGTCCACCCACGGCCACTCGTCGCCGCTGACGAGCTCGACGCGGGCGATCACGGCGGCCGGCTGGTGGTCCTCGTCGAGGGCGACGAGGCCGCGGAAGAGCCGCGAGCCGTTCGCACCCGAGAAGCCGGCGGTCTCGCCGAGCAGGACGCCGTTCTGGTCGTAGGCGGCCAGGCGGCAAGGCGCGCGGTCGGGCCAGTCGGCGTCGACGAACACGGCGCCGAAGCCCGCCACCCGGGCCGGGCGCCCGGCGTGTACGAAGGTCGCCTGGGTGCGGCAACCGCCGCGCCAGCCGCGGGCCTGCGGCGGCGCGATCGGCCCCGGCGCGAACTGCACCCGGCTGTCGCCGGCGGCGTAGTCGTGCGGGAAGCGGAAGTCGGTGTGCACGTACTGGCCGCCCTCGCCCGTCAGGATCAGGCCGTCGCTCTCGGCGTAGCGCTCCGGCCGGATCAGGACCGGGTCGGCGCCGATGCCCTGGACCTCCTCGAAGTCCACCCGGCGCAGGTCGCCGCGCTCGGTGGCGCCGAGCAGCGCGGCGAAGCGGGCGGGGTCCTCGACCAGGTGCAGGCGGACCCGCGGAGCGGCGCGGGGGATCGCCCCCTCGGGCGGGAGCGCCTGGGGCGCGGCGAGCAGGGTCAGCGGCAGCAGGGACAGCATGGCGGATCCTAGGACGACGCCGGCGGGCGGTTGCTGGCGTCTTTTCGGGCTCAGAAGACGATTTCGACCCGCAGCAGCGCCAGCCAGGCGTCGTCCAAGCCCGGCGCGACGCTCGGGTGGCGGATCCACTGGAGGTCGGGCCGCAGCGCCAGATGATCGCCGAGGTCGAAGCGGTAGCTCAACTCGACCACGGTCTCGTGGGCGGCCACGCCGCTGTGCTGCCGCCAGGGGTGGCTGAAGTTCACCCGCGCCACCGCCAGGCCGGCTTCGTCGTCCGGGCGCACCTCCAGCGGCCCGCGCCAGACCAGGCCGCCGCCGAGGAACAGCGCGACCGGATTGCGATCCTCCGGCGCCCAGCCGGTCTTGAAGAAGCCGTCCAGGCGTCGGCCCTCCGGGTCGCCCGCCAGGCAGGAGCTGCCGACGGCGTAGAAGCCGTGGTTGCCGTCGAAGCGCGGCGCCGGGCCGATGGCGCGCAGGTCGCGGAAGTCGTCGCTGTGACGCCAGGCCCCCAGCTTGAGCTCGGCGCCCGCGGAGTCGTCCGGCGCCGGTCGCCAAGCGGCCTCGGCCAGGACGAAGGCGCCGTCGCCGGCCGACAGGTGGATGAACCTGCCGTGGTCCCGGTCGTCGAGGGTGGCCGGCTTGCCGTCGAAGACCGCCGCGCGCAGGTCGACCGCTTCGCTCTCCCAGGCCACGCGCAGGCCGAGCGCCGAGATCGGGTAGGTCGACAGCGACAGGTTCAGGCCGAGGTCGGGCTGGAAGCCGAAGGAGCTGTTGAGGAAGGCGCCGGCGGGTCCAGCGACCGTGAACTCGTCGCTCAAGTCGTACATCGCCAGCCGCAACGACAGGCCGCTGTCGGCGAAGGCATGGTCGTAGCCCAGACGGTCGAGCCGGGTGGTGGAGGGGCCCTCGATGTTGGTGGCGGTTTGGAAGACGCCGACCCGGTTCGTGCCCGGGTCGCTGCCGTGCAGGTGGATCCCGCGCAGGAAGAGCCGGCCCCCGGACCACCAGCCGGCCGCGCCGGTGTCCACGGCGGCGCCGAGCTGGACCAGGCCCTGGAGCGCTCCGCCGCCCCGGATCCCGCCGGCGAGGTTGCGGGCGTATTCGCCCAGGTAAGCCACCTTGGCCTGGAAGGCCGGCGGCGGCGGATCGGGGGCCTGGCCGGCCGCGGAGGAGGTCAGCAGGAGGGCGGCCGCGAGCGCCGCGGGGCGGCGAAGAATGAGAATCGATCTCAACAAGGCTCCATTCCTAAGCCCTTGGCAGCGGATCACAAGGCGGCATCATGGATCTTTCTCGGATTATTGCAGCGCCCGGCCGGCCGCGGCATGGACTAGGTCAGAGTGACG
Organism: Planctomycetota bacterium; assembly: GCA_014382465.1. Taxonomy (GTDB): domain Bacteria; phylum Planctomycetota; class UBA1135; order UBA1135; family UBA1135; genus J029. The sequence continues at coordinate 2,080 of JACNJP010000243.1, read as the reverse complement.
CCTTCCCTCCCCGACCCTGGAGAGCTCCTGGCCCACGCCGGCTGGGTCCGCCGCTTGGCCCGCGCCCTGGTCGGCGAGGACCGCGCCGACGACCTGGCCCAGCAGACGATGCTGCGGGCGCTGGAGCAGCCGCCGCGGCGCGGCGGCGATCCCCGGCCGTGGCTGGGCCGGGTGATGCGCAACTTGGCCTGGTCGGATCACCGGGCGGAGGGTCGCCGCCGGCGGCGCGAGGCGCGGGTGGGGGAGGCTCCGGCTGACGTCCCGGCCACGCCGGAGGCCCTGCTGGCGCGCTCAGAAGCCCACCGCCTGCTGGTCGAGGACCTGCTCGCCCTCGAGGAGCCGGTCCGCCACCTGCTGATCCTGCGCTACTTCGAGGATCTGCCGCCGGCGCAGATCGCGCGCCGGCTGGATCTGCCGCCCGGGACCGTGCGGGCTCAGCTCAGCCGCGGCCTCGACCGCCTGCGCGCGCGCTACCGCCGCCGCCACGGGGAGGACGGTTTCCACTCCTTGCTCCTTCTCGCCGCCCCGCCCGCCGGCGGAGCCCTCTCCGGCGCCAACCTTCCTTCCACGGTTGTGCTCATGTCCACATCGACCAAAGCATTGGCTGTGTTCCTGGCCTTGGCGGTGTCCGCCTGGTTGCTCCGCCCCGTTCTCATCGGCTCTGCGTCGGATCCGGAGGCGGAAGTTCATGCCGGTGAATCGGAAGATCCTGCTTCCGGCTTCGATCCCGATGGGCTCGCGGCGGCGGACCCTCTCCGTCCTCAGTCCGAACAGCGCCTCCTCTTGCCGGCCGTCGGCGGCGAAGCTGCAGTTACCCCGGTCGCCCCCGACCGAATCCGCCTCGTCGGCCGTTGCGTCGACGCCGAGACGGGCGCCCCGCTCCCGCGTTGCGAGGTCACGCTCTCCGCCGAGAGCGACGAACCGGTCCAGGAGTTCCGCTGGCGGATCGAAGCCCCAGCCTTGACCGGCCAAGACGGCCGCTTCCAGGCCGAGTGGCCGGCTGCAGGCAGCGCGATCTACGTCCAGATCGCGGCTGCGGAGCATGCCGTCCGCCAGGCAGGGTGGAGCGCTCGTCGGGGCGACCTGCCAGCCGCCGGTGCGACGATCGACCTCGGCGACGTGCCGATGCTGCCGGCATGGCCGATCCGGGGGCGCGTGGTCGATCAGGAGGGCGCGCCGCTCGAAGCGGTGATGATTGCGGTGGGCAGCCAGCCGCAGACCTTGAACGATTCCCACCGGTACTCCCAAGAGGAGAGAGCCTCCAGCGACCGAGATGGCTGGTTCGAGACCGAGCACCCGGTTCCCGCAGGCACCTTCCCACTCAGAGGGGGAACGGCGAGCCACCGCCTCCGTTCGCCCTTGCAAGTCACCGTGCCTCCGGGCGGACTGGCGGAGCCGGTCGTGGTGGTGGTCCGCGCTATGCCCAGCGTCGCCGGCGTGTGCCTGGACGAGAGCGGCGAGCCGGTGCCGAACCTCCATCTGTCCCTTCGCGCCAACCCGCGCTACTGGACGGAATCTGATAGCGGAGGATTCCCCTCGGCTATGAGTCGGGAGGACGGGAGCTTCCGCTTGTACGCGGTCGTCGACGACCGTCCTGAGGTCCTCGTCGAGGTTTCACAAGGCGACTGCGAGCCCCTGCATGAGGCCGTGGAGTGTCTCCTAGGCGCAGAGGACGTCGTGGTCTGCGTCCTGTCCACGTTGTCTTTCCCGCTCGAGGTCGTGGATGCCGCCACCGGCGAGCCGGTCGAGGACTTCCGCTATTCCTGCATGCCTGAGGATCGTCAAGGCTTCACCGCCAGCCGAATCCAGGAAGGACAGCATTATCCGGATGGGAAGACGGTGGTCCGGGGCGTCTGGCGCGGCCGCAACCTGCTGCTCGTGCATCCGCTGGGCAAGGAATACGCCAGGCCGGAACCCATCGCCGTTTTCGCCGAGGAAGGCAGGTTGCAGCCGGTGCGGGTGGAACTCGAGCCCCTGCGCGCCGTGCGCATCCGCGTGGTGGACGAGAAGGGCGGCCCGGTGACGGGAACAGCCGTGGAAGCGGCCCGTCCGGGAAACGTCGACTTGACGGAGAACACCG
>JACNJP010000429.1 GCA_014382465.1 Planctomycetota bacterium | reverse complement strand
GGGCGGGGTGGAGGTGGTTCGGGTGCGCCGCGGTCGTCGGGGCGACGTAGCCGGCCGGGTGCACCATGGCGATCTGGCCCGCCTCCTTGCGCCGCTCGACCTTGCCGCCGCGGGCCTTGCCGTGGGCCGACAGCTTGGCCTCCTGGCCGAAGAAGGACGCGGTCGAGGTCTGGCCGCCGGTGTTGGAGTAGACCTGCGTGTCCAGGATCATGACGTTGACGTCCATGCCGGACGCCAGCAGCCGCGACAGCGCCTGGAAGCCGATGTCGATCATTCCGCCGTCGCCGCCGAGGGTCCAGATCTTCTTCTCGCCCCAGCCCATCTGGTCCCAGCGCAGCCGCACGCCGGCGGCGGTGGTCGCGGCGTTCTCGAACAGCGAGTTCATCCACGGCACCGTGTAGGGGTTGTAGGGGTAGGTCGAGGCGTAGACGGTGTTGCAGCCGGTGGCCGCCACCAGGCCGATGTTGTCCTTGCCGTGGACGAAGGCGGTCGCCGCCAGCATCATGCGCAGCGCGCTGACCTCGCCGCAGCCCATGCACGAGCCGGCGCCGCCGGTGAAGGTCGAGAGCGCCTCCGAGGACAGCATCATGTCGGTGAGGACGCGCTCGTTGATGTACTCGGCGGGGGTGTCGGGCAGCTCGAGGAAGTGCCGCCAGCCGGTCTTGAACCACTCCAGGCCGCGGTCGTCCTTGACCTCCATGTGCAGCGCGTTGTGCTCGCCGCAGACCTCGACGCACTCGGCGCAGCCCTTGCACTTGGTCGGGTCGATGAAGATGCCGAACATGCCGGGCTTGCCGCCCTTCTTCTCGACCGCGTCGTAGAACTTGCGGGTGCGGTTGAAGTGGCCGGCGAACTGCTCGCGCTCGGCGTCGGTGTCGAAGGCCGCCAGGCGCCGCTCGTACTCGTCGGCCGGCACCACCTTGCCCAGGATCGCGGTGTCCGGGCACTCGGTGACGCACTCCATGCAGCCGACGCAGTTGGCGTTGTCGAGCACCGGGGCGTCGGGGCCGATGTAGGAGAAGTCGCGCAGCGCGGCGGTGCCGGGGGCGATGATCGAGCGCGCCACCGACAGGTCGGCGGCCAGGCCGAGCTCGGCGCTGCCGTCGTTGTAGCCGCAGACGACGCGGTCCTTGAAGTCCTCGATGTCGATGAGGTCGAAGAGTTCCTGTTCCTTGGTTTTCGTGGCCATGGCTCCGCTCAGACGCTCAGGGTGGTTTCGGATTCGATGATCTCGCGCGGAACCTCGCGGACCTCGTCGAGGCCGCGTCGCACGCATTCCAGGTTCTCGGCCACGACCTTCTCGCCGCGGCTGCCGAAGTACTTGCGGATCGAGCGCTCCACCCCCTCGAGCAGGTGGTCGTGGTCGAGCCCCGACTCCTCGGCGAAGGGCGTCACCTTGAGGAAGATGCCCAGCAGCACGATGCCCTGCATCCGCACCACCAGGTCCGGGCTGCTGGCGATCTCCCGCGCCGTCTGCACCATGTCCAGGTAGTAGACGTGGATGTTCTTCTCGCGGATCTTCCGCCGGGCCTTCTCGGGCACGTGGCGCCAGACCGCCTCCGGGTCGTCGAGCGGCGACTGGATCAGGATCGAGCCGCCCTCGATCAGCCCGAACAGCGGGTTGCCGTTCTGGAAGGCGTTGACGTCGTTGAGCGGCACGAACTCGACGTGGTTGAGCTCGCAGTGGATCCGCACGTGCTCGGGCGCGATGGTCAGGAAGTAGGTCGTCGGCAGGCCCTTCTTCTCGGAGCCGTACTTGGGGTAGGCCTGCACCTGCTTGTCGAACAGGTCGGCCACCAGGGTGGCGATGACCTTGTTGGTGGTCACCGAGCCGAAGCCGCCGACCGAGTGGCCGCGCATCGAGAACGAGCCCTTGGGGCGGACATCGGGGTCGTCGGGCCGGGAGATGGCGGTCGGGTGGTCGATGCCGAGCGAGAAGTAGCGGCCGCCGGCGGTCAGCTTGCCCTCCGCCATGTGGTAGAACAGCGCCTTGACGTCGCCGGGGCGGACGTCGCGCGAGCCCAAGCCGCCCGAGCCGCCGTAGACCGTCGGCAGGCTCTGCAGCGGCTGGTAGCCGGGCGCGCCGGCGTTGGCGTCGTAGAGGGCCGCCTTGATCTCGCCGGTCAGCGGGTTGGACTGGGCGGCCGGCACGTCGAGCCGCTCGATCACCGCCACCGCCTTGGCCTTGCCGAGCACCTGGGCCAGCTCCGCGCCCGGGAAGGGCCGCCACGACAGGACGCTGACGCAGCCGGCCTTGAGCTCGCTGTTCTCCCGCAGCCAGTCGACGGTGGCCGCAGTGGTCTCCATCAGCGAGCCCATGCCGACGACGATGTAGTCGGCGTCGTCGCAGCGGTAGGCGTCGATCAGGCCGTAGCGGCGGCCGGTCTGGGCGCCGAACTCCTGGAAGGCCTCCTCGAGCTTCGGGTGGAGCAGGTCGTAGAAGGCGCGCTGGGCGATCTTGCCCTTCATGTAGGAGTCCTGGTTCTGCACCACGCCGCTCATCAGGGCGGTGTCGGTGCTCATCAGGTTCGCGATCTTGGCCCGCGGGTCGCCGACGAAGTCCTTCATGAACTCCGGCTCCGGCAGCACCACGTTCTCGACCGTGTGGGTGGTCAGGAAGCCGTCCTGGACGTTCATGAAGGGGGTCGCGGTGTCCTCGGCGACGCGCCGCGCCACCAGGGCGAAGTCGGCGCCTTCCTGGGCGTTGCGGCCCATCAGGACGCCCCAGCCGCAGTCCAGGATCGCGGCGACGTCGTCGTGGCCGGCGTGGACGTTCAGGGAGTGGCTGGTCAGCGCCCGGGCGCCGATGTGGAAGACCGCCGGCAGGCGCTTGCCGGCGATGGTGTAGAGCACCTCCTTCATCAGCACCAGGCCCTGCCCGGAGGTGAAGGTGGTGACCCGGCCGCCGGAGGCGGCGAAGCCCTCGCAGGCCGAGGCGGCGCTGTGCTCGCTCTCGGGCTCGAAGAACACCAGCGGGGTGCCCCACAGGTTGGACTTGCCGGCGGCGACCGAGACCTCGAAGGCCTGGCCCATGTTGGTCGACGAGGTGATGGGGTAGCCGACGGCGCCTTCGCCGATGTGGGTCTCGACGTAGGCCACCATCGCGGAGCCGTCGGCGGTGGCCGGCTGACCCGGGTAGGGAACGTTGTTTTCGGGCATGGAAGTTCTCACGGCGGCGACGGGGGGCGCCACCCCGGGGTTTAACCCATGCCAGTTTATGGAAAAGGCTTAGGTTGCGTTCGGGGGCCCAGAACGGCCGGAATTGTCCGGATCAGGCCTCGAAATCGAAGGGCCAGAGCGTGCGCCAGTCGGGCACCGGGGCGGCCGGCGGCTGCTGCAGAGACCGCAGCGCCGATTCCGACAGCCGGACCTCGCGCAGGGCGGCTCGCGACAGGGCTCGCCCGGCGGCCGCGAAGACCGCCTCGGCGTCGATCTCCTGGTAGCGGTAGATGTCGCTCGGGCGGCCGGACTTGCTGAATTTCCGCACCGCGCAGGCCACCTGCGGCACGCCGAGGATCGAGCCGGCGTTGTCCAGCAGGCCCTCCTCGCCGTCGGCCACCGAGACCACCGGCACGCAGCGGGCGGCCAGCAGCCGGGCGTCGGCGGCCGCCAGCGGCTGCGGCCCGGCCGGCGAGAGGTGCAGCTCGCCGCTCAGGCCGAGCCGGCCGAGCTGGGCGTAGCCGTCGCGCTGGGCGAAGCGGCCGAGCAGCAGGTCGGCGCTGCTGACCACGACCACGTCGGCGTGGACGCCGACCTCGAGCAGGCGGTCGCTGGCGGCCAGCGCCTGGTCGACCACCGCGCCCATCGCCAGGATCTTGACCACGTTCTCGCCCGGGGCGTAGTCCGGCTCGCCGGAGCGGTCGACCAGCAGGTAGCCGCCGGCCAGGACGTCCCGCCGGATCTCGGCGTGGACCTCCTCCTTGGAGCGGCCGGCGAAGCGCGGCTGGGCCTTCAAGCGCTGCTCGAACTCCCGCTGCGGCAGCCCGCGGGTGACGCCGCGCACCAGCACGCCTTCGCGGTCGAGGTTGTCCTCGTCGACGTGGCGGCGCACGGCGTCCGCCAGGACCCACTCCATCTCGCGGGCGAAGGCCGGCTCCCAGGTGATCAGCGAGGGCATCTGGAGGTCGTTCTTCCACGAATGCTGGGCGCCCTCGGGGGACAGCGTCACCCCCGAAGGGGTGCCGACCAGGATGAAGCTCGAGCGCCAGTAGACGTCGTAGTAGAGCTGGTCGAGCGCCCGCTTGATGAAGAAGTCGTAGACCGTCATCATCGGCAGGAAGGGCACCCCGGCGTACTTGCCCATCTTGCCGAAGGAGGCCACCGCCGACATGCAGTTGGCCTCGGCGATCTCGAAGCGGATGTGGCGGGTCCAGGGCTCGGAGTGGGAGTAGAGCTCCGGCCGGCCGCGCTCGCTCAGCTCGAACTGGGCCTCGAGGTTGTCGGTGTGCTCGGGGCCGTAGATCTTGGCGTCCATCGCCGGGTTGATGTTGGTGCTGGTGCCGACGTCCGGCGACAGCGTCAGCATCAGGTCGGCGACCTTGGCCCAGCGCGACTCGAAGGCGTCGAGGTCGCGGCCGGGGTCGAGGCCGGCGGCGCTCAGCTCGTCGTGGGTGCCGACCCGCACCAGCCGCCCGGCGACCTGACCCCACAGCCACTGGGTGTGGGCCATCGGCACCAGGCCGAGGTTGATGCCGAAGTCCTCGGGCAGCGGCAGGGTCGGCGCCAGCAGGGCGCCGATGCGCTCGCGGTTGGCGGCGATGCGCGACTCGGCGGCGGCAACCCCTTCGCGGAGCTGCTTGCCGCGGGAGGCGAGCAGGTTCAGCTCCGGGCCGCTGGCGTGCCAGCCGCCGACGCGGCCGTAGGCGTCCTCCAGGCCCAGCCCCTGGGAGGCCAGCAGGGCGCCGACCTCCTGCTCGCTGGGAAGGGTGCTGTGGTTGCCCGGCTTGGCGAAGCTCTCCAGCCCCCAGCCCTTGACCGTGTGGGCGACGATCAGCGTCGGCACCTTGTCGTCGGCCAGGGCCGCTTCGTAGGCGCGGAGGACCTCGACCAGGTCGTGGCCGCCGAGGTCGGCGAAGGCCGCCAGCAGCTCCTGGTCGTCGAGCTCGGCCAGGAAGGCCTCGAGCTCCGGGGCCCGCTCCAGCAACTCGCGCCGGGTCAGCTCGGGCTCCTTCTTCCACAGCAGCGCCTGGAACTGGTAGTCGCTGAAGCCGGTCTCGAGCAGGGCGCGGAAGGTCTCCCCGCCGGGCCGCTGGAACAGCTCCAGGCGCCGCCGGCCGTGGCGCAGCTGGATCACGTCCCAGCCGTTGGCCTCGAAGGTGCGCTCGATGCGGTCGGCGTCGGTGCCGCGCAGGCCGCGCTGGTTGGGGATGCGGGTGCCGTCCAGGTTCTGGCGGTTGTAGTCGATGATCCAGGTGACGTTGCCGAGCTCGCGCTCGGCGATGTCCGGCATCGCCTCCATCAGCGAGCCCTCGCGCAGCTCCGAGTCGCCGATGATCGACCAGAAGTGGTGCGGGGTCTGCGAGCACAGGTCGTGGTCGGCGCCGTAGCGGTAGGCCAGCGCCAGGTAGGCCGAGCACACCGGCGGGATGCCGACGGTGCCGGACGGCAGGATGCGCCAGGAGTCGGGGTCGCCTTCGGCGTGGTAGCTCTGGAACACCGGCTCGCCGCCCCGCGAGAAGGAGCGCAGGCGGTGCATGACGGCCTCGGCCTCGGCGTCGTCGAACCAGCGGCCGTCGGGGTGGCGGAAGAAGCCCAGCCCGTAGTGCAGGGCGTGGTCCATCGGCGCCAGGTGCGGCTTGGCGCAGTAGAAGTCGGCCGGGTCGCGGGCGACCAGGTGGAGGGCGCCGGCCAGGTGCAGCGCCGAGGCGCAGGAGGCCGGGTGGCCGCCGACCTTGGGGTCGCCCGCCTCGCTGTCATCGCGGTGGTTGGCCTCCCAGATCATGTGGCTGCACCAGGCCAGGGCCCGGTCGCAAACCCGGCTGACGGCCTCAAGCTGCTCGGGCTCGAGACGGAAGGGGGGCGCGGGGCGGTCGGTCGTAGCGG
>JACNJP010000422.1 GCA_014382465.1 Planctomycetota bacterium | reverse complement strand
GCTCGCGGCCGCCACCGGCCTGCCGGACCCGGAAGCCTACTGCGACATCGCCGGCGGCTCGGGCCTCGGCGCCTACAGCGGCACCGCGTGCCTCGAGATGGGGCTCGACCCGCTGTCGAACAACTACCACGACGTCCGCAACGGCCTGATCATCGGCCTCAACGGCGCCGGCGCGGGGGTCCTGGACCTGGACTTCCAGGCCCTCGACCACGGCGAGGAGACGGACACCTGGGACGGCGTCTGGGTCTCGGACGACGGCATCTTCTGGCACCAGGCCTACGGCCCGTGGACTCCGCTGCTCACCACCTGGCAGGCGGTCGCCGGGGTCAATCTGGACGGCGCCGGAGCCAACACCAGCGGCGACTTCTACCTGCTGTTCGCCCAGGACGACAACTTCCCGTACGGCTACCTGGACGGCCTCGGGGTCGATGACATCAACATCACCTCGACCGCTCCCGGGCCGGTGCTGACGGTCACCAACCTCATCGGCAACCAGACCGCGACCATGACGGTCACCGGGGCCACCGCCAACGGCTGCGTGATCTTCGGCGAGAGCTGCGCCGGCAACGGCCCGACCTCGACGCCCTACGGCGACCTGATGCTCAGCCCGATCATCTACTACCGCGGCGTCAAGGCGGACGCCTTCGGCACCTCCTCGGTGTCCCACTTCGTCCCTGGCTCGAAGACCGGCAAGACGCTCCACTTCCACGCCTTCGACCAGGTAAGCCTGACCTTCACCAACGCCCTGTCGATCGTCGTCGGCTAAGGCGGCCCAAGCATCGAGCCATCTGGCGCCGCGGCCCGTGGCCGCGGCGCCAACCTTGATCTCCCTTTGTCACCTCCTGGTGCTCGCGCGGTCGGGTCCGATGGGGAGATCCTCCTCAACGGCGTCCTTCCGAGAAAGGGAGCCTTCCGCATCCATCGCCATAGAATCATCGATCTCCTGTTCCAGGAATCCGACTCCCTTCTCATGGGCCCCGTAGGCGAGGAGAGACGGAACTCCAGGAAAATGCTTTTCCTCCCCCGGAATCCCGGTTCTAATTGAGCCCGAGGCCAACTTGGCCTCGATGGGCCTCTTCTACCTGCGACCTGACTCTCCCCTCCTCTCCCTTCTGAGCAGAATCATGCGAAAAACGACCACTCTCCTCCTCCCGGTACTGTTGGTGCTCTTCGGTGCTGGGGCTCCCGCCCAGAACACCGACGCCGACCCGAACGGGACTTCTCTCCACGCGGTCTCGACCGGCGGCGGCGCCCGTAGCCTCGGTGATCTCATCGCCGGCCCGTGGGACGTCGAGACCGGCCCGAACGACAACCGCTGCCTCGGTGTCGAAGAAATGGACGGCTTCCTCTGGGTCACCGGCGGCGGCCACTCCACGATCGGGTGGAACTACATGGTCCACCAGTACGACATGGACGGGGTCTTCATCCAGAGTTTCCCGCAGACCTCGAACACGACCGCCTGGGGCGGCCGCGACATGGTGTCCATCGGGAACACCCTCTACATCGGCTCTGACAACGCCGAGGTCTCGGAGTACATATGGAACGGTGTGACCCTGACCCACGTCGCCCTCTACACCGTTCCGGTCACAGGAACGGTCCGGGCCTTGACCCAGCGCCCCTCCGATGGCCACTTCTTCACCAAGAGCTTCACCGGCTCCATCTACGAGTTCGACCTCACTACGGCCTTCAACACCTTCACCAACACCGGTGTCTCCGCCTATGGCTTCGGCTGGGACTACGTCGGGAACACCATCTGGTCCACCGACGCCAGCGCCTCGGCTACCGAGCTGGACCCGGCGGACGGACAAGCGACTGGCCGCGGCTTCAGCACCGCTCTCGGCGGTTCCCAAGGGGGTGCGGACGTCTACGACGACCCGCGCAACCTCAACGGCCCGTCGATGGTGATGCTGCACCAGACCACCCCGGACCAGATCGCGATCTACGACACCACCGGGACTCCGCCTCCGCCTCCGCCGACCGCCTGGACCGTCAACCTTCCGACTGCCTTCGTGCCGGCCGATGGCTTCATGGACGACTTCGAAGGTCACGGCGGCGTCGTTCCGCCGCACATGGCGGTCACGGCCATCGACCCGCTGACGGGCCTGCCCGATCCGGAGGCCTGGTGCGACATCGCCGGTGGCAGCGGCCTCGGGGCCGCCAGCGGCACCGCCTGCCTCGAGATGGGGCTGGATCCGCTGTCCAGCAACTACCACAACGTCCGCAACGCCCTGGTGGTCGGCCTCGACGGCAGCGCCGCGGCCAACTTCGACCTCAGCTTCAACGGCATCAACCACGGCGAGGAATCCCACGCCATCGACGGTGTCTGGGTCTCTGCCGACGGTCTCGATTGGTGGGCGGTGCGGGCCGGCTGGTCCGGCATCACCAGCACCTGGGGTCCGGTCTCGGGCCTCGACCTGTCGAGCACTCCGGCGGTGGTCACGGGCACCTTCTACCTGATGTTCGCTCAGGAGGACAACTTCCCCTACGGCTACCTCGACGGCGCCGGCGTCGACGACATCCTCGTCGGCACCCCGCCGCCTCCGGGGCCGGTGCTGACCGTTAACAACATCGTCGGCGGCCAGGTCGGGACCGTCGAGGTCACCGGAGCCACTCCCGGTGGAATGGTGATCATGGGCACCAGCTTCGCTGGTGGCGGGCCGACCTCCACCATCTACGGAACCGTCATGCTGAGCCCGCCGATCCACACTCGGTCGGTCGTGGCGGATGGTGCCGGCATGGCGACCACCAGCCGCAAGGTCTACGCCCACTTGAGCGGCAAGACCCTCTACTTCCAGGCCGTGGATGACACCACGGGGAACCTCACCAACGCCCTGTCGGTCGTCGTCGGCTAGCTAGCCTTTGGCACCGACCCATCTGGCGCCGCGGCCCGTTGCCGCGGCGCCTACCTGTTCCAGCTCGCCCTCGAGCGGAGCGGGGCCGCGCCGGTCGATGATCTGGTAGCGCTGGTTGCGCTGCCGCGGCGCGAAGCCGGCCTCGCGGATGCGGCGCTCGATCTCCGCGACCGCCACCAGCTCGAAGCAGCCGGCCGAGGACACGACGTTCTCCTCCAGCATGGCGCTGCCGAAGTCGTTGCAGCCCATCCGCAGCGCCAGGGTGGCGGCCTCGGCGCCCTGGGTGACGAAGCTGGCCTGGAGGTTGTCGAGATTGTCGAGGAAGATCCGCGCCACCGCGGTGGTGCGGAAGTACTCGGCGTGGCTCGACTTGCTCCAGCCCTCGGCGAGCAGCTCGTCGCCCAGCGGGTTGTCGCCGGGCTGGAAGGTCCAGTCGATGAAGGCGGTGAAGCCGCCGGTGCGGTCCTGCACCTGGCGCAGCCGGTCGAGGTGCTCGATCCGGTCGGCGACGGTCTCGACGTGGCCGAACATCATGGTGGCGGTGGTGCGCATGCCGAGCCCGTGGGCCTCCTCCATGACGCGCAGCCACTCCTCGGTGGTCGCCTTGCGCGGGGCGATCTTCTCGCGCACCGACTCCACCAGGATCTCGGCGCCGCCGCCGGGCATCGAGTCCATGCCGGCCGCCTGGAGCCGCCGCAGCACCTCGCGGGTGCTGATCCTGGAGACGTGCGACAGGTGCACGATCTCCGGCGGGCTCATGGCGTGCAGGTGCAGGTCGGGCCAGCGTTGCTTCAGGTCGCGGAACAGCTCCTCGAACCACCCGGTGTCCAGCCGCGGGTGGTGGCCTCCCTGCATCAGGATCTGCACTCCGCCGACGTCGACCGTCTCCTGGACCTTGCGGTAGATGGTCTCGCGGTCGAGCACGTAACCCTTCTCCTGGTCCTGCGGCTTGGCGTAGAAGGCGCAGAAGCCGCAGTCGGTGACGCAGACGTTGGTCGGGTTGAGGTTGCGGTCGATGATGTAGCTCACCACCGGCTGCGGGTGCTTGCGCCGGCGCACCTCGTCGGCCAGCAGGCCGAGGGTGGCGAGGTCGGCGCGCTGGTGCAGCAGCAGCGCCTCCGCCGGAGTGATGCGCTCCCCCCGGAGGACCTTGGCGGCGGTTTCCTGGAGCTCCATCGAGGCATTCTAGTCCTCGGTCACCGGGACCGAGCGCTCCCTCGCCGCCGGGGGCTAGTTGCAGCCCGGATCCTGCGGCCGGTGTTGGAGCCAGCGCAGCGAGGGTTCGAGCGAACCCACCAGCCGTCCCCACAGCGTGTCGGGCTCCGGATCGAAGGCCGCCTGCGCGCCGCCGGGGTGGAGGCGCCAGGTCCCGGACGCCAGCTCGCCGTCGAGCTGGCCAGAATCCCAGCCGGTGTAACCGAGGAAGAAGCGCACCGGCAGGTGGGCGGCGTGGACCCGGGTCAGCTCCTCGAGCACGCCTCCGAATTCGACCCCGGGACAGACGCTGAAGCACTCCGCCATTCCCGTCGCCCCGCCGTGCAGGGCGTGCAGCTTCTCGATCGCCACCGGGCCGCCCCAGGAGAGGCCGTGGCGGGCGGTCGCCAGCTCACCGGCCTGCGGCAGGAGCTGGCCGACCGGGAGGTCCAGCGGCCGGTTGAGGATCAGGCCGAGGCTGCCCTGCTGGTCGTCATGGGCGCACAGCAGGACCGCCGCCTCCTCGAAGTGCGGGTCCACCAGGGCCGGGTCCGCCAGCAGCACCAAGCCGGGGTGGAGCGCGCCGGGTGCGCTCATCTCGGCCCCTGCAACTCGCGCAGCGTCTGGACCACGAAGGGGCGGGCGGGATCCTCCTCGGGGGCGGCGCGCAGCCAGATCTCGAGGGTCTGGCGGGCCTCCTCGAAGCGCCCGGCCGCCGCCTGCAGCCGGAACAGGGTCTGGGCGAAGATGAACTCGAAGGGGCGGGCCTGGAAAGCCTGGCGGGCCGGGCCGAGGGCGAGTTCGGGTTGGCCGCCCATCTCGTAACAACTCGCGACGCCCTGCAGGGCGTCGTAGCGCTGGGGATCCTCCCGCACCGCCCGCTGGAAGGAGTCCAGGGCGGCCTCGAGCACTGGCCGGTAGGCGGCCTGGCCCTGCGGCAGCAGGCCCTCGGCGCGGGCGATGCCCAGGGCGCCGGCGCGGAACAGCACCTCGGCCCGCTGGCGCGGATCCCGCTCGCGGTCGAGGATGTCCTGGATCAGCGCCGCGAAGGAGTCCATCCGGCCGGCCTCCCAGTAGGCCTGGGCCAGGTCGAAGACGAAGCCGCGTTCGTCCGGCTCGATCGCCGCCGCCCGCTCGAGCAGGGGCAGGGCTTCCGCGGCGCGGCCGAGCCGGACCAGCACCAGGCCCTTGGCGTGCATCGCCGCCGACCAGTCGGGCGCGCCCTCGAGCGCGCCGGTGTGCTCGACCAGCGCCGACTCCAGCAGCGCCACCCCGGCGTCGGTCCGCCCGGCTTCCAGCTCGGCCAGGCCGCGCTCGGCGAGGCAGCTCCCGAGGCCGTGCAGCGCCTGGAAGGACCCCGGCCAGTGGTCCAGGATCTGCCGGTAGGCGTCCTCGGCGACGTCGAGCAGCCCTTGGTAGAAGAGCGCGGTCGCCACGCCGAGGTTGCCCTGCAGCCGGTCGACGCTGGTGATGACCCACTCGTCGGCGCGGATCTCGAGGCCGGCGCTGAAGATCGTCTCGGCCTCCTCGGCGAGCCGGATCCGCTCGGGGTGGCCGGGCGGGAATTCCCCCGCTTCGGCCAGCCGCACCCGGCCGGACTCGTTGAAGGGCAGCATGGCGTGGGGCGAGGCCTCCATGCCCCAGCGGAAGAAGGTGGCCTCGTCCGCCCAGGAGGAGGTGGTGCTGGCGGCCGACCAGGTGTTCACCGCGAGGAGGGCGACGCCGCCGGCTAAGGCCGCCGGGTGCCGGCTGAGCAGCCACCCGGCCGCCAGGCAGAAGCCGGCCGAGGGCAGGTAGAGGAAGCGCTCCTCGAAGGGGAATTGCCCCAGGTTGGAGGGGTTCAGCAGCGGCAGCAGGCCGGCGAAGCACAGGCCGACCGCCAGCAGCAGGGGCTGCGGCGGGCCGCCCCGGCGCCAGCGGGCGGCGCCGCGCAGCCACCAGGCCGCGGCGCCGGCCAGGAGCAGCAGGCCGCCGAGCGCCGGCAGTCAGCGCTGGGCGT
>JACNJP010000344.1 GCA_014382465.1 Planctomycetota bacterium | reverse complement strand
CCCAAGGACGTCGGCGAGGCCGAGGGCATCTACGGCGGCTTCGGCAACTTCGGTTCGGCGGCCTCGGCGATGCTGCTGCCAGTGCTGGCGCTCAACCTCTTCGGCGGCGTGGACGGCTGGCGCTGGGCGATCGTCTTCACCGGCGTCTCCTGCTTCGTCTACGGCTTCATCTACTACGCTTCGGTGACCGACACCCCGCCGGGCAAGGTCTATCACAAGCCGCGGCGCGGGGGCGCCATGGAGGTGACCTCCTGGTCGTCCCTCTACGGCCTGATCTTCATGCAGCTGCCGATGCTGTTCGCCCTCGGCCTGCTGGCGTGGAAGCTGTGGAGCGCCGGTTTCTTGCCGACCCAGGGCAAGCACGTCACCTACGGAATCCTGGTCTCGGTGTTCGTCTTCCAGGCCTGGAAGGCCTGGACGGTGAACGCCCCGCACATTCGCGAGGGCTACGCCGAGAAGGACAAGTACGCCTTCCGCCAGGTCGCGATCCTCGACTTGGCCTACTTCGTGACCTTCGGCTCCGAGCTGGCGGTGGTCTCGATGCTGCCGAAATTCTTCCAGGAGACCTGGAGCCTGACGCCCCAGGCGGCCGGCGCCATCGGCGCCTCCTTCGCCTTCATGAACCTGTTCGCGCGGCCGATGGGCGGCTTCCTGTCGGACCGCCTAGGGTCGCGCCGCAGGACCCTGTCCTTCCTCATCGGTGGACTGGCGGTCGGTTACTTCCTGATGAGCCGCCTGAACTCTGCCTGGCCGATTCCGGTGGCGGTGGCCGTCACCATGCTCTGCTCCTTCTTCGTCCAAGCCGGAGAAGGCGCGGTCTACGCCGTCGTGCCGCTGGTCAAGAAGCGCGTCACCGGCCAGATCGCCGGCATGGTCGGCGCCTACGGCAACGTCGGCGCGGTGGTCTTCCTGACCGTCTTCAGCCTGGTGTCAGAAGCCAGCACCTTCTTCCTCACCATCTGCGGCTGCGCGGTCGTCTGCCTCGTGTGCTCGCTGTTCCTCAAGGAGCCCAAGGGTTCCTTCGCGGACGTCCACCACGACGAAGTGGAGGATGAGCCCGCGCCCCCGCCGGCCCTCGCCGACGCCGCTCCGGAGTACCTCGCATGAGCGCCAACCTCGACAAGTGGGACGTCGAAGACCCCCGATTCTGGGAGTCGACCGGCAAAAAGATCGCCGCCCGGAACCTCTGGATCTCGATCCCCAGCCTGCTGTGCGGCTTCGCCGTGTGGCTGATGTGGGGGATCATCACGGTCCAGATGAAGAACCTGGGCTTCCCCTTCAGCCAGACCGAGCTGTTCACCCTGACCTCGATCGCCGGCCTCACCGGCGCCACGCTGCGGATCCCGAGCTCCTTCTTCATCCGCCTGGCGGGGGGGAGGAACACCATCTTCTTCACCACCGCCCTGCTGATGATCCCGGCGGTGGGCTCGGCGGTGGCCCTGAAGGATCCGGCGACGCCGCTGTGGATCTTCCAGGTGCTGGCCTTCCTGTCCGGCTTCGGCGGCGGCAACTTCGCCTCCTCGATGTCCAACATCAGCTTCTTCTACCCCAAGAAGGTCCAGGGCTACGCGCTGGGGATGAACGCCGGGCTGGGGAACTTCGGCGTCACCACGATGCAGATCCTGATCCCGCTGTGCATGACGGCGCCGATCGTCGGCGCCGCCTTCAGCGGCGACCCGATGATCCTCAAGAGCACCAGCGGCACGATCTTCAAGCAGATCCCCGCCGGCTCCGAGACCTGGCTGTCGAGCGCCGGCTGGGTGTGGATGTTCTGGCTGGTGCCGCTGGCGGTCCTCGGCTGGACCCGCATGAACAACATCACCACGGCGGCGGTCGCCCCCGAGCTGCGGAGCCCGTTGGTGTCCTTCGGCCGGATCGCCGGGCTGCTGCTGATCGGCTTCGCCGCCGCCGCCGGCGGCCTCTACTTCATCCTGGCCTTCCCCGAGCTGACCTGGGTGAAGTGGGTGGTGCTGCCGGCGATCATCGCCCTGACGGTGGTCATGATGAAGGCGCTGTCGCCGGGCGAGATCAAGGGCAACCTGGCTCGCCAGTACAAGATCTTCGGCAACAAGCACACCTGGGTGATGACGGTCATCTACACCATGACCTTCGGCTCCTTCATCGGCTTCTCGGCCGCGGTCGGCCTGTCGATCAAGTTCATCTTCGGCGTCCAGCACCTGGTGGTGGACGGGGTCATGACCCACACGACGCTGAACCCGGACGGCCCGGCGACCTTCATGTACGTGTGGGTCGGCGCCTTCGTCGGCGCGCTGATCCGGCCGGTCGGCGGCATGATCGCAGACAAGGTCGGCGGCGCGATCGTCACCCAGGTGGTGGCGATCGTCATGACCCTGGCGTCGATCGGCGTCGGCATCTACGCCCACGAGGCCTACCAGTCGGCGACGCCGCAGGAGTTCTTCATGCCCTTCTTCGTGCTGCTGGTGATCCTGTTCACCGCCACCGGGATCGGCAACGGCTCGACCTTCCGCACCATCTCGATGGTCTTCAACGAGGAGCAGCGCGGTCCGGTGCTCGGCTGGACCTCGGCGGTGGCCGCCTACGGCGCCTTCCTGATCCCGAAGATCATCGGCGAGGAGATGAAGGCCACCACGCCGGAGGTGGCGATGTACGGCTTCGCCGGCTTCTACGCCTTCTGCGCGGCGCTGAACTGGTGGTACTACCTCGGCCCGAAGGCGGAGTTCAAGAACCCCTGAGGCCCGGACAAGGATGATCGCTGCGGGATTGGGCTGACGGGCCCTCCGGGTTCTCGCCCGCGCGTGATGGCGTCCCGCAGCGACCGTCCCCCTCGCCGGAGGGCCGGCGGCGGGCTCAGCTACGGCCGTCGCCGTCGCCGGCCGGGCCGGACCCGGGGAAGCCGGGCGGCTGGGCCTGGCCGAGGACCGCCCGCGCGGCCGGGAACACGCCGTGGCGCAGCAGCCGCATGACCTGTCCCTTGATCCCGCGGTTGTAGATCGTGGCGTGGCCGTGGAGGCGCACCGGGCCGTGGTAGACGCCGATGAAGTTGGGGATCTCCAGGGACCCGCGCGAGGCGTCGAGGATGTCGAAGCCGAGCTCGTGGCCGTGGTGGACGATGTGGTCCAGCAGCAGCAGGCCGCCGTGGTAGGGGTTGGCCTCGGGGAGCTGCGCGAGGTTGTAGGCCAGGAAGCGGCCGCGGTGGCGGAAGCCCCAGTGGTAGGCCACCAGCCGGCCGTCGACCCGCAAGGTGGCGAGGGCGATGTCTCCCAGGGGGCAGATCTTCCGCCACAACCGGGTGAAGAATTCGAGCGGCTCGCGGTCGCGGAACACGCCGACGCCCTGCTCGCCCTTCCAGCTCATGGTCTCGACCTCCCTCATCTCGTCGAGCAGGTCGTCGATCCGGTCCTCGGGCGGGACGAAGAAATCGATCTGGCCGCCGCCGAGCTCGGCCAGGCGCCGGCGGGAGGCCTTGAGCTTGCGGGCGTAGCGGGGGGAGAGGTGGCCGCCCTCGTCCAGCACCACCATCGGCGCCCGCGAGGCAAGCTGGCTGTAGAGCGAGAAGTCCTGCTCGAGGGCGAGCTGGTCGAGGGCCCGCTGGGTCGGGCAGTCCTGCGGCAGCTCTTCGAGCGAGAGGGCGATCCAACCGCGCCGCTCCTCGTGGAACCAGGCCAGGGCCAGGCGGAGGAATCCCAGCAAGGCCTCGAAGCTGACCGCCGGGATCTCCAGGCGGTCGAACCAGGGGGTGCCGGCGAACTCGAGCTTGGGCACCTGCCGCCGGGCGCCGAGCCGGCCGTGGCCCTGGACCAGTGGCAGGCCGGCGACCCAGTGGCCGTCCTTCTCCGCCACCAGCAGGAGGTGTTCCCGGTCGCGGCCGCAGACCGCCGACCAGGTCTCGAGCCAGTCGCCGCGCAGGAAGAAGGACGGGTGCCCGGACTTCTCCAGGAGCTCGGTCCAGGCGGCGGCGTGAGACCGGTAGATCTCACGACCTTCGATTACCTGGAGACGGAACGGATTCATCAGAAACGGAGGCCTCCCGGACCGCCTGCCGGAGGATACAAGGTCCCAGGGACGAGACCGGAGGGGGAGGGTGTCGGGGGCTGCATCCGCCAGGGGAATGCCTGGGAGCCGTTAAGTCAAGCTCCGAAAGGGCTTGCGCCTTGAGAACGCGCAAGTCGGACGGTCTGGCCGGAGCCTAGGTTCGCCCATTCTTGATGTTATTCGGCCAGATTTGGCCGGGGCCCACTCAAAAGCCGGCCCGGAGGGATCGCCGATAAAGCTCTGCCGCCAAGGAAGTCGGTTCCTGGGTAGGCTTGCTTGGTCCCCTCTCTCCTCGCCCCCTCCCTGCTTCCAGGCCCGGATCGGCCCACCCTCATGCTCGATTTCCTCCGCCACGCGTCCTCCCTCCGCCTCATCGGAGGGGCCGGCGCCTCCCTCCTCCTCCTCCCTGCCCTCCAGGCCCAGATCGTCGGCGGAGGCTGGCCGGTCCAGCTCGTCCTCGACGGCTCCAGCGCCGGCGAGAGCTTCGGCGGCAAGGTCGCCCTCGGCGGCGACTTCGACGGGGACGGCTCGCCGGACCTGATCGTCGCCTCTCCCTCCATGACGGTCGCCGGACTCGCCAACGTCGGCTCGGTAGGGGTCTACTCCGGGGTCGACGGCCAGCTCATCCTGCGCGTCGATGGCCAGATCGCCGATTCACGCTTCGGCTACGCCGTGACCGGCATGGGGGACACCAACGGCGACGGCGGGGCCGACCTGCTGGTCGGCGCCCCCTTCGACGCCCCGAACAACGAGAAGGACGCCGGCTCCGCCTACCTCTTCTCCGGCGCCGACGGCTCGCTGCTCTGGCGGGTGGACGGCCGGAAGACCATCGACAAGCTGGGCAACGACGTGGCCAACTGCGGCGACATCGACGGCGACGGCGTCGACGACGCCGTCATCGGCTCGCACGCCGCCTGGGTGGCCTCCGTCTACCACGCCGGCCGCGCGGTGGTGGTCTCCGGGGCGACCGGCGGCCTGATCTACGACTTCCCCGGCTTCCACCTCCACTCCCACTTCGGCTCCTCCGTGGGAGGCCCGGGCGACCTGAACCTCGACGGCACCCCCGACATCGTCGTCGGCGGCTACGGCGTCGAGACCCTCGGCCTCAACAACGCCGGCGCGGTGGTCGCCTTCTCGGGCGCCGACGGCTCGCTCCTGTGGCAATACGACGGCCAGCGCCTCGAGGCTCACCGCGGCGAAGCCCTCGCGCCCGCCGGCGACTTCAACGGCGACGGGGTCCCCGACGTCCTCGACGGCTCCCAGCGGTCGCTGGGCAAGCCCTACGCCAAGTACGTCGGCGCCGTCCTGGTCCACTCGGGAGTCGACGGCACGCCCCTGTTCGAGCTCCGCGGCTCCGACGCCAAGCAGGGCCTGGGCAGCTCGGTCGCCCCGGCCGGCGACCTCGACGGCGACGGTTACGACGACTTCCTGGTCGGCTCCCCCGGCTCCGACCCCAACGGCCGCACCGACTCCGGCATGCTCCTGGTCCTGGCTGGCAACACCGGGACCGAGCTGACCCGCTTCGAGGGCGCCAAGACCGGCGACAAGCTCGGCCTGGGCTGCGCCGGATACGCCGACGTCAACGGCGACGGCCGGGGCGACTTCCTGGTCGGCCTGCCGGGCCGCGACACCGCCGGCATCGCCGACGCCGGCCAGGCGCAGCTGCTCGGCCGCGACCCGTGGATCGAGCTCACCGCCAACGAGATCTCGGCCTCCGCCGGCGGCCAGATCGACTTCCTGATCGGCTTCCCCGACACCGCCGCCGGCCGCCCCTACGGGCTGCTGTTCTCCGGCACCGGCCCCGGTCCCAGCACGATCGGCGGCATCCAGGTGCCCCTGACCCAGGACGCAATCTTCCTCAGCACCAGCCAGGGCAACTACCCGGGCTTCCTCACCAGCGCCAAGGGCAACCTCGACCCGGCCGCCGCCGCGGTGGCCACGCTCCTCGCCGCCCCGGGCGACCTCGCCCCGTTCGTCGGCTTCAGCTTCTGCGTCCGCGCGGTCAGTCAGCACCCGCGGCACGGGCTGGCGAGTTCGAGCCACGTGGGCCACATCCTCGCTC
>JACNJP010000377.1 GCA_014382465.1 Planctomycetota bacterium | reverse complement strand
TGCCAGCTGTACCCCCCGGCAGCCCCCGACCTCTGTGCCCGGCGCCGCCGGCCATCTCGAATTCGACCACGAAGCTCGGCGGGTCGAGGCCGAGGTCGGCGTCGCTGTGGCCGCGCCAGTCGTCGCGGAAGGGGTGGACCGGGGACAGCCGCAGGGAGCGCAGCACGCTCTCCACCGCGGCGTTGTCGGCGCGGTCCAGCCAGGGCTCCAACATGCGCCAGCCGCGGTCGGCCTCGCGCCGCAGCCGGATGATGGTCGGGCGCTGCGGCAGGTGGATCACCAGGCTCTCGACCTGGTCGGTGGCCGAGCCCAGCAGGCCGACCGCGGCCGGGCCGGCCGGGTCGGGCGCGGGGGCGTCGGAGGGCGGCCGCTCGGCGAGCCACCAGGCTCCGCCGGCGAGCGCGCCGAGGAGGAGAACGACGAGGAGGAGGCGGGCGGGGTTCATCGGCGTCGGCGCCAGAAGACGAGCAGTCCGAACAACAGGGTGGCGCCCGGGAGCGCCAGGATCGAGAGGTTGGCCAGCCGGGCGTGCTGGGCGGCGGTGGGCCGGAACGGCAGGCTCTGGAGCGCCACCAGCCCGGACGAGGACTGGTCCTCGCCGAGCAGCCAGCGGGTCGCTGAGCTCAGGAAGTCGCGCGCCAGCGCTCGCTGCGGATCGACGAAGTAGGTCGCCGAGCCGGACAGCAGGGCGCGCCCGCGGCCGCCGTCCTGCTCGTCCCACCGCGAGGTCGCCACGACCATGTTGAAGGGGCCGCGCGGCGTCCGCGAGCTGGGCTGGAAGGTCGGCTGGAGCTCGTCGGGCTCGATCCAGGCGCTGCCGTCGAGCCACAGGATCGTCTCCCGGGCGTAGTCGACGGAGCCCTCGGTCAGGTCGAGGGCCTGGGCGCTGCCGAGCTCCAGCCAGCGCTGGTCCAGGTGCAGGTCGGCGGTGATCGCGTGGTTGGCCTGCATCCCCTCGAAGGTCACCGCGATGTGGTCGGCGTTGGCGGTGAGGCCGGTCGCCCCGCGGAACTTCTTGCACACCCTGCCCTCGAGGAAGGCGGCGCCGCGGGGCGCGAGCTGCTGGTTCCAGAACTCCATCGCCGGCGCCGGCGTGAAGGAGCCGAGCGCCAGGAACAGGGGCCGGTCCTGCTCCACCCAGGCGCGGGCGGCCTCGGCGTCGGCGGCGAGCAGCGGGCCGCGCTGGCCAGGGATGATCAGCAGGTCCCAGTCGTCGCCGGGGCCGGGCAGGCTCTCCACGGCGGCCGCCTGGTAGCCCTCGCTCGCCAGCAGCTGGAGGAACGGGCCGAGGTCCTCGCGGGGGAAGGGGAGCAGGCCGGAGTAGACCGCGATCCGCGGCAGGTGGCCGCGCCCGAGCCGCAGGGCGGCGTCGCCGAGGGCTTCGTCGACGCGGTGGCTGTGGAGCCTGGCCGGCTGCTCGTTGACCGGCTGATCGATCCGGAACAGCTCGGCGAAGCGCAGGATGCGCCGCTTCTCCCCCGCCTCGAGATAGACCATCTGGCCGTACTGGTGGCCGAGGCGGGCCTTCTCGGCGGCCACCTTGACCGGCGCGGTGAACTCGTCCAGGACCTGGACCTCGACCTTGCCGTGGCTCTGGATGCGGATCTCCTCGGCCGCCACCCGCAACACCGCGTAGGCGTTGGGGTAGACCGCCGACCCGTAGAAGGTCAGCGGGTCCTGCGGCGACGGCCTGTCGAGGAACAGGGTCGCCCGAGAACCCTCCGGCATGGCGGCCAGGGCGGCGGCGCTGCGCTGACTGAGCGCCAGCGGGCTGGTGCCGGCGAAGTCCCAGCGGTAGCGCAGCTGCGGCTGCGACAGCGCCCGCAGCATCAGGACCACCAGGGCCATGCCGGCCAGGCCGGCGGCGATGGTCAGCAGCCCGAGACGCAGGCGGCGGTTCAAGGCACCCACCTCCGCGACACCAGCCGCACCCAGGTGAGGAACAGGAACAGCCCCGACAGGCCGAGGAAGTAGGCCGCCGCGTAGCTGTCGAGCAGCCCGGCGGCGAAGCCGCGGTCGAGCATGTTCGGGATGTGGGCGGCGCGGGCGACGGCGCCCACCGCGCCGTCGGCGTTCTCGGTGATCGCCGGCAGGAACAGCAGCAGGTAGTTCAGGGCCGCGCCGCCGCCGGCCGCCAGGATCAGGTTGCCGCTCCACGAGGAGGCGAACAGGCCGGTGGCCAGGAACAGCAGGCTGCAGAGGAAGGCGCCGCAGAAGCCGCCGACCACCCGGGCCCAGTCGAGCTGCGCCCCGAGCGAGGCCAGCAGCACGAACAGCAGCAGCACCCCGCCCCAGAACAGCAGGAAGAAGATGCTGGCGCTGAGGTACTTCGCCAGCACCACCGCCGCGTCCGAGATCGGCGCGGTGAGCAGGGGCTCGAGGGTGCCGAGGCGGTGCTCCTCGGCCAGCAGGCGCAGGGTCACCAGCGGCGGGAAGGCCGGCAGCAGCAGCCATACCAGCAGCGAGCTGCCGAACAGGTACTGCGGCAGCAGCGACAGGTCGCTCTGGACCTCGGGCGAGAAGTCGAGGGCGTAGACGAACAGCAGGCCGTTCAGCAGGTACCACACCCCCAGCAGCAGGTAGACCGAGGGCGTCACCAGCAGCGAGAAGACCTCGCGCTTGAGCAGGGCGGTGAAGGCGGTCACGCGGCCTCCTCCGGCGCGCCGGGCGCCCCCGCCACCAGGACGCGGAACAGGTCCTCGAGGGTCGGCGTGTCGGGGTGGAAGGCCAGCACCTCCTCGCCGCGGCAGGCGAACCAGCGGAACAGCGCGCCGCGCTGGCCGGCGTCGGCGAGCTGCAGCAGCAGCTCCCCGCCGTCGCAGGCGAGCACCTCGAGGCCCGGGAAGGCCTCCGGCAGCTTGCGGCCGAGCGCGGCGCCGTCGCCGCTGATCCGCAGCCGCTGGCGCGGCGCCTGGTCGAGCCGCGAGAGCAACTCCTCGCGGCTGCCGAGGGCCAGGGCGCGGCCCTCGTCGATCACCAGGACCCGGTCGGCCAGCTCCTCGACCTCCGGCAGGACGTGGGAGCTGAACAGGACCGCCTTGCGGTGGTCGTGGGCCAGGCCGCGCAGCAGCTCGCGGAACTCCTGCCGCTGCAGCGGGTCGAGGCCGCCGAAGGGCTCGTCGAGCAGCAGCGCCGGCGGGTCGGCGAGCAGGGCGTCGGCCAGGCCGACGCGCTGGCGGAAGCCCTTCGACAAGGCGGAGAAGGGCTGGCGCAGCCGCGGGCCGAGGCCGAGCATCTCGGTGACCTCGGCCACCCGGCGGCGGCGGCGCGCCCCCGGCACCGCCTTGAGGCCGGCGCGGAAGCGCAGGTACTCGCCGACCCGCAGCTCCGGCGGCGCGACGAAGCTCTCCGGCAGGTAGCCGGTGGCGCGGCGGGCCTGGATCGAGGCCTGGGTCAGGTCGTGGCCGGCGACCGCCGCCGCGCCCGAGCTGGGCGGCAGGAAGCCGCTGAGGATCCGCAGGGTGGTGGTCTTGCCGGCGCCGTTGGGGCCGAGGAAGCCGAGGATCTCACCCGGCGGCACCTCGAAGCTGAGGTCCCGCACGGCTTGGACGGCGCCGAAGCGCTTGTGGAGACGGTCGACGCGGATCATGCGGCGGAGGCCAGACCGGGACAGGATAAGCGCGAGGCCACCCCAACGCAGCGGGGGGCCGGCGAGCCGGCCCCCCGAGTGCTGGGAGGAGCGCAATCCGAGCGGTCATTCCTTGACTTCGTAGTCGGCGTCGACCACCTGGTCGCCGCTTTCCTGACCGGAATCGGTCCCCGGAGACCCGCCGGGGGCGCTGGCCGAGGCCGAGGCGTAGAGCTTCTCGCCGACCCCGCTCATCAGGCCCTGGAGCTGCTCCATGAGCCGCTTCATGGCCTCGGCGTCGCCGTCCTTGACCGCCTGCTCGAGCTCGTCGGCCTTGGCGTTGACCGCCGCGGCGTCGGCCTCGTCGACCTTGTCGCCGTGCTCCTTGAGCAGCTTGCGCGCCTGGTAGGCGGCCTGGTCGGCCTCGTTGCGGAGGACCGCGGACTCCTTGACCTTCTCGTCCTCCTCCTTGAAGCGCTCGGCCTCGTCCTGCATGCGCTGGATGTCGGCGTCGGTCAGCCCGGAGGACTGCTCGATGCGCACCTTGTGCTCCTTGCCGGTGGCCTTGTCGCGCGCCGAGACGTGCAGGATGCCGTTGGCGTCGATGTCAAAGGTGACCTCGATCTGCGGCGTGCCGCGCGGCGCCGGCGGGATGCCGTCGAGGTGGAACTTGTCGAGCGTGCGGTTGTCGGCGGCGCGGGTGCGCTCGCCCTGCAGCACGTGCACGTCGACGCTCGGCTGGCTGTCGGCGGCGGTGGTGAAGGACTCCTTCTTGGTGGTCGGGATGGTGGTGTTGCGCGGCACCAGCACCGTCATGACGCTGCCGAGGGTCTCGATGCCGAGGCTCAGCGGGGTGACGTCGAGCAGCACCAGGTCCTCGACCTCGCCCGAGAGCACGCCGCCCTGGATGGCGGCGCCGAGGGCCACGACCTCGTCCGGGTTCATCGACTTGTTGGGCTCGCGGGCGAACAGCTGCTGGACCACCGCGTGGACCTTGGGGATGCGGGTCGAGCCGCCGACCAGCAGCACCTCGTCGACCTGGCTGGGCTGGAGGCCGGCGTCCTTGAGGGCGTTCAGGCACGGCGCCTTGGTGCGCTCGATCAGGTCGGCGCACAGCGACTCGAACTTCGACCGCGACAGGGTCGTCATCAGGTGCTTGGGGCCGTCCTGGTCGGCGGTGATGAAGGGCAGGTTGATCTGCGTCTCGGAGGCCGAGCTGAGCTCGCACTTGGCCTTCTCGCAGGCCTCCTTGAGCCGCTGCAGGGCCATCTGGTCCTTGCGCAGGTCGATGCGGTGCTCCTTCTTGAACTCGTCCGCGACCCAGTGGATCAGAGCCTCGTCGAAGTCGTCGCCGCCGAGGTGGGTGTCGCCGTTGGTCGAGAGCACCTCGAAGACGCCCTCGCCGATCTCGAGGATCGAGATGTCGAAGGTGCCGCCGCCGAGGTCGAAGACGGCGATCTTGCCGGCCTTCTTCTTGTCCATGCCGTAAGCCAGGGCGGCGGCGGTCGGCTCGTTGACGATCCGCTCGACCTCTAGGCCGGCGATCTTGCCGGCGTCCTTGGTGGCCTGGCGCTGGGAGTCGTTGAAGTAGGCCGGTACCGTGATCACCGCCTTGGTCACCTTCTCGCCGAGGTAGTCCTCGGCGCACTCCTTGAGGTAGGCGAGCACGTGGCTGGAGATCTCCGGCGGGTTGTACTCCCGGTCCCCGATCTTGACGTGCACCAGCTCCTTGGCGGCGCCCGTGATCTCGTAGGGGATCATGCGCTCCTCGTCCCCCACCTCCTCGTGGCGGCGGCCCATGAAGCGCTTGATCGAGAACACCGTGCGCCGCGGGTTGGTCACCGCCTGGCGCTTCGCCGGGCCGCCGACCAGGCGCTGGCCGTTGTCCTGGAAGGCCACCACCGACGGCGTGGTCCGGCCCCCTTCCTTGTTGGGGATGATTTTGGGTTGGCCGCCCTCGAGGACGGCGACGACCGAGTTGGTCGTGCCCAGGTCGATTCCGATGATCTTGCTCATGAAGCTGGCTCCGTGGAGGGGTATGTCAAGCGCCGTGCCAACGGGAAGCTGCCAAAGTGACAGCCAGGGAATCCGGCCCCAAAGACTGGACCTAGTCTCTCAGAAAGTCATTTAATGAAAAGGTTTAGGGTGGATCTTCGGTCCCGCCCGGAGCGAGTTGGCGCGGTGCCGGGTAACCTCAGCGGGCGCCTGGGCTTGCCTCGGTCGGAGGGCCAGCGCAGGGGGCCGGCTTCCAGGGGGTGCCCTACAACTCGTATTCCTTGATCTTCCGATACAACGTCCGCTCCCCCATCCCGAGCGCCACGGCCGCCTGCTGACGGTTGCCCTGGGTCATCTCCAGGGTCTGGGCGATCAGGTCCTGCTCCACCTGCTGCAGGCTCTTGCCCGCGAGCCGGTAGCCGCCGGCCCCTGCGCCGGAGTCGGGCTTGGGGCCGCCGGGGGCTGCCTCGACGGCCGGCAGATCGGCCGGCCGCAGGGTCCGCGGCAGGTCGCCGAGTCCCAGCTCGCCGTCCCGGTCGAG
>JACNJP010000418.1 GCA_014382465.1 Planctomycetota bacterium | reverse complement strand
GGGGGGGATGGGCAGCAGGGTCGAAATCGCGGGCCTGGTGGTCGCGGCGGGCGGGATGCTCATGCGCGGGGCGGGCCTGCTCGGTCGGGGGCGGCAGAGGGCGGTCGTAGCCTCCGCGCCGGGACGGGCGGGCGCGGCGGCCGAAGCCGCCACCACCGCCGGCGCGGCCCCGGTTCCGGAGGAGAGCAGGGTCGCTCTGTCGACCGTTGCGGTGAGGCCCGCCGTGGATGCGGCGGCGATCTCCGTCGGCGCGGCTCTCTCCGGCCGTTTCCTGCTGCAGGGCCAGCCGGTCGAGGGCATCCGGCTGGAGGTCCAGCCGAAAGGGGAAGGAGCGGTGGAGACGGTGAGCGACGCGGACGGCCGCTTCAGGCTGGAAGGACTGCCGGCCGGCCGCAAGCTCGAGCTGAAGATCGATGAGTTCTTCGAGTTCCAGCCCGGGATCGCGGGAGTGGAGGAGGGAGAGTGGGATGCATTCCGGGGCTGGGTTCCGGAGGCGTGCGAGGGACTGGAGTTCCTCTTGCTTCGCCGCCCGACCGTGAGCGGCCGGGTCCTGAAGCCGGATGGCTCGCCGGCCGCGTTCGCCGAGGTCGGGATCACGGCCGTCGGCCTCCCGCCGCGGACCTGGACGTTCGGAAAGCCCGGCAAAGCCGGCGCCGATGGCCGCTTCGCGCTGCCCATTCCCACCGGTCCTGGGATCGCCCGGGTCCGGATCGGGGCCAGCCTGGAGGGCGGCGAGAGCCTGGATCGGGTCTTTCGCGGCGCCGAGATCCCGGCCGATGGCGACCTCGGGGACCTGAGCTTGGGAGAAACCTGGAAGATCCGCTTTCGGGTCGTCGATCACGAGGGCGCACCCGTGACCACCGCCGATGCCCAGACCGAGACCGGCCGCTGCCCCGGGGTCGATGCCGACGGCCGCGGCGTTCTCACGGCTTCCCCTGGCGACGCCTGGCTGTGGGTGGAGGCGACCGGCTTCCTGCCCGGCTTCCTCGCTCTGGAGGGGTACCGCGGCGAGGAATTGCAGGTTCGACTGCGGCGCTCCACCGAGCTGGAGGTCCGGCTGCTGCTCGACGAGGGCCAGGCGGTGAGTGATTTCACCGTGGAGCTCATGGGGCCGTCCCGGCTGCTGGTTTCGGACGGGCCGTCCTTCCTGAGTTCCTCTTGGCACGGTCGCCGAGGACGGGGATCGGAATCCAAGATGAGCCAAGACTCGCTCTGGCGGGCGCATTTCCGCCCCGATCCCGAAGGTGTAGTCCTCGTCAACGGTCTCCTCCCCGACAGCCCGATGACCTTGAGGGTCCACGGCTGGATCGGAGTGGCGTTCGAGCAGCCGATCGGCGCCTTCCACTTCGAGGAGCGCAAGGAGTTCACCGTCGACCTCCGCGGACGCGGCGGCACGTTCCAGGGGCGAGTGGTCGGACCGGATGGCAGGGGCGTCCCTGGCGCCTGGATCCGGCTGCAGGAGGAGGACCGCAGCTTCTCCAGGAGCGTGATCGGGGATGGCGAGGGTCGTTTCGCGGTCCATCCGGCCTTCGCCGAGGTGGTGGAGATCCGGGTGCACGCGGAGGGTTTCCTGCCGCGGACCTTCTCCGACCTGGCGGGGCCGCCGCCTGGCGAGGACCTCGTCCTGACCCTGGAACGCGGCCGCGACGTGCGCTTCACCGTGATCGACCCCGAAGGTCTCTCTCTCGTCTTGGAGGACCTCGACTTTCGCGTGATCGGCCACGAATGGGTGTCTTTCGAGCGGGATTCGCACGCCGGCAGCTACCGGCTGGCTGACCTCCCGGTTCACGAACTGCAGATGGAGGTGGTCGGCGCCGGCGGTCGCTGGAGCTTCCTGCTCCCCGCTGAAGTGGGGCGCTTCGAATACCGGGTCGAGGAGATCGGCGCCGTCCGCCTGCCTGCAGTCGCGGTCGATCCTGGGGAGATCTCTTCCTCTTGGCGCCTGTCACGGCGAGACAGCCTGGATCCGGCCTTGGATTCCTGGGAAGCCCATCTTCCGGCCTACCAGGAAGTCGTCGTCCACCTCGTTCCAGGTGAATACCACGCCGAACTCTTTCAAGCCGCCCGCAGGGACAACCGGAAGTCGAAGAGCGTGGGGCCAGGACTCCGCTTCCGGGTGGTAGCCGGAGAGGAGCTCGTCCTGGACTGGCCCGAGGACGGCGCCGAGGGTTGACCTGGTCGAGTCCTGGACGCAGCGGCGGAACCGCGAGTTCCCGCCAACCCAGCTCAGATCTTGAGATCACCGAGGTCGGCAGCGCGATCGATGTCCCGGACCGAGGACAGCACGGCGCGGCGCAAGCCGGCCGCCGCCGCCCGCGCCAGCGTCTGCGACGTGACCTCCTCCGTACTCCACTCCATGTCGAGCAGCAGCTCGGGATGAGGCCGGCGGGCGGCGAGCAGGGCGTAGCCGCCGTCGAGCGCCGGCACGATCGCGAGCTCGGCGGCCGCCAGGGCCGCGGCGGCCTCGCGGATGCGCCGCGCGTCCAACTCGGGGGCGTCGGTGCCGACCACCGCCGACCATGGCGCTGCCTCGCGGTGTGCGAGCTCGAAGGCCGCCAGCATCCGGGCGCCGAGGTCGCCGTCGCCCTGCCCGAGCACGCGGTCGGCGCCGCCGAGCCAGGCCGCGGCCTGATCGGCCGCCGCGGCCGGCTCGACCCACAGCCACCGCTGCCAGGCCGGATCGAAGTAGCCCGCCCAGCAGCCCTCGGCCAGCCGCCGGTAGATCTCCCGCGCGCGCGCCTGACCGAGCTCGGCCGCCAGCCGGGTCTTCACCGGCCCCTCGGCCCACCAGCGGGCGAACACGTGCACCACCGGCTTCACGCCAGCCAGTCCTCGGGATCGATGCCGAGGCCGTCGGCGACCCGGTTGATGTAATTGAAGTAGGCCACCACCTGGCAGATGTCGTGGATCTCGCGGTCGCTCCAGCCCTGCTCGCGCAGGGCCACGACGTCGCGTTCGCTCATGCGGTCCGGCGCGCGGGTCAGCTTCTCGGCGTAGGCGCAGGCGGCGCGCTCGCCGTCCGACAACGGCGCGTCGATCCAGCCGCGCTCGGCCAGGTGGTCCGCCAGCTCCGCCTCTCCGACCTCGGCACGGAGGTCATGGGCATGCGCCCGCACTCAGTAGTGGCAGCCGTTGGCGCGGCTGACCACCACCGCCAGGGTCTCGCGCAGGCGCGGTTCGAGGCTCGAGTCGGCCTGCATGACCGAGCGGTAGAGCCCCATCGACGCCCGCAGTTGGCGCGGGTTGGGGCTCATGATGCGGACCACGTTCCAGACCCGGCCGGCGCGCTGAACGGCGTCGGTGAAGATCTTCCGGAGCAGGCCCGTGGCTTCCTCGTCCTGAATCTGGCGGATCCATCCCATGGTGTCTCGTCGGGCGAGTCTACCCTTGCCCCGATGATCTCCCGGTCCACCGCCGGCCGCTCGTGCCCTTGTCCGCCTCGCTCGTCCGCCCATTCCTCGTCGTCCTGACCGTCCTGGCGGCCGGCTGCGAAGGGAAGGTGCTGTCGGTCCCGCCGGTGGAGCACCCGGACGGGGACTGCTCGCTCTGCGACCTCGCGCGCGACAAGCGCAGCTCGGTGGTGCGGATCCAGACGCCTACAGGCAGCGGCAGCGGCACGGTGGTGGACGCCCGCGGCTGGATCCTGACCAACGCCCACGTGACCCGCGGCCGCCACACCATCTGGATCGAGACCCACGAGGGCCAGCTGGTGCAGGGACGGGTGATCCGCATCGCGCCCAGCGAGGATTTGGCTTTGATCCAGGCCGACGCGCCGTGGGTGCTGTGGCGGCCGGTCGAGCTCGCGCCGGACGAGCCTCCGGCGCCCGACAGCTTCGCCACCGGGATCGGCTATCCGGGGCAGGAGGGCTGGCTGGTGGCCCACGGCCGCATCCGCGCCCTCCGCCCGCCGGGCGACCTCGCCGCCATCAGCTTCCTGGAGTGCGACGTCCCGATCTTCCCCGGCAGCTCCGGCGGGCCGCTGTTGGACTCCAGGGGCCGCCTGCTGGGACTGTTGACCGGCCGCTTCCGCGACGACCCGGACGGCCCGAGCTTCGCCCGCCCGGCCAGCGCCCTGCGGCGCTTCCTGGACGCCGTCCGGTAGCGGCCGCGGCGCAAGTCGCGGGAAGATCCGGCCCCGGATCGCCGTCACAAAGCCAAGGCCGGGACGAAGACCGGCTATGGGATGGATCCAGAAGGGGATTCGGAAGGTGATGGTCGTCTGCGTCCTGATGTCCGGGGGGACCCTCGGGGCGCAGGCGGCCGCTTCCTTCGACCAGGACCACGCCGATTGGACCGAGATCCTCGCCTCGCGGGTCCACGACGGCGGGCTGGTCGACTACCGGGGCCTGCGGCGAGATCGACGCGCTTTCGACGCTTATCTGGCGGCGCTCGAATCGGTGACCGCCGAGGACCTGCAAGGCTGGAGCGCGCCCCAGCGCCAGGCCTTCTGGATCAACGCCTACAACGCCTTCGCGGCCCAGCTGGTCCTCGATCACGCGCCGGAGGAGTCGATCCGCGAGCTCGGGGAGCTGGAGCACGACATCCTGGCCAAGCAGAGCGGCACGCCGCTGTTCCACTTCGCCGCCGTCTGCGCCTCGACCAGCTGTCCGGCGCTCCGGCCGGCGGCCTACACCGGCGCCGAGCTGGATCGCCAATTGGAAGCCCGGGCGCGCCTGTTCCTGGCCGATCCGGCCAAGAACGACCCGCGGGTGGTCGGCGGCCGGCTGCCGGTGTCCAAGATCTTCGACTGGGCGGAGGACGAATGGGGACAATACCCCGGCGGCGTCCGCGCCATCCTCCGCGAGTTCGGTCCGGCCAGCTGGACCGAGGACGCCGCCTTCGCCGCCGCCCGGCTGAAGTACCGCAGCTACGACTGGTCCCTGAACCGATGGTCGCCGAAAGACTCGACTCCCTAGCTCCCGCCGCCGCCTTCCGTTCGGCTGCCGAGGACTTCCCCTACGTCGCCAAGACCCGGGTCGAGACCCTGCAGTTCAACATCGGCCGGCTGTGCAACCAGGCCTGCCGCCACTGCCACGTCGACAGCTCGCCGGCGCGCAGCGGGGCCGGCGACAACGCCTCCGGCGAGCTGGTCGACGGCGTGCTCGAGCTGCTGCGGCGCGAGCCGGGCCTGGAGACCCTCGACCTCACCGGCGGCGCGCCCGAGTTGAACCCGCACTTCCGGCGCCTGGTGGCGGGCGCCCGCGCCCTCGGCCGCGAGGTCTACGTCCGTCACAACCTGACGGTGCAGTTCGAGCCAGGCCAGGAGGACCTGCCGCGCTGGTTCGCCGCCCAGGGGGTGGTGCTGTTCTGCTACCTGCCCTGCTATCTGGAGGAGAACGTCGACGCCCAGCGCGGGGGCGGCGTGTTCGAGAAGAGCCTGGAAGGGCTCCGGAGGCTGAACGCGGCCGGCTTCGGCGGCGGCGGCCCGCTCGAGCTGCAGCTGGTCTACAACCCGCTCGGGCCGAATCTCCCGCCGCCGCAGGCCGCGCTCGAGCCCGACTACCGGCGCCGCCTCGGCGAGGACCACGGCGTCGCCTTCGACCGGCTCCTGACGATCACCAACCAGCCGATCCACCGCTTCCGCCAGGCGCTGGTGCGCAGCGGCGAGCTCGAGAGCTACCTGCTGCTGCTCAAGCAGAGCTTCAACAAGGCCACCCTGGACCGCCTGATGTGCCGCCGCGCCGTCTCGCTGCGCTGGGACGGCCGCCTCTACGACTGCGACTTCAACCTGGTCCAGGACCTACCCCTGAAGGGCCCGGGCGGCGCCGCCATGACCCTGGAGGACCTGCTCGAGGCACCGGCCGGCCTGCGGCTGTTCGACGAGCTGGCGGTGACCGTCGATCAGCACTGCTTCGCCTGCACCGCCGGCGCCGGCTCGAGCTGCGGCGGCTCCCTGGCGGCCGAGGACCTCGCCGTCGTCGAAGCTCCCCGCAAC
Source organism: Planctomycetota bacterium (assembly GCA_014382465.1). Classification (GTDB taxonomy): domain Bacteria; phylum Planctomycetota; class UBA1135; order UBA1135; family UBA1135; genus J029. The sequence continues at coordinate 185 of JACNJP010000418.1, read as the reverse complement.
CGGCTCTCCTGCAGTCCGAATTTCGAGGTCTGACCGTGCCTGGGAAGAGCACCGCGCCGAACCCGGTTCGATGAAGAGGCTCCTCCTCCTGGCACTTCTGGTCGCCTCGGCGACCGCCGCCCTCCTGTGGCTCCCCGTCTATCGGCTGCCCGAGTTCGCCGAGTGGACCCGCGCGCCGGGGCTGC
>JACNJP010000266.1 GCA_014382465.1 Planctomycetota bacterium | reverse complement strand
CCTTTGCAGATACCAGAGAACTCGCTGCCACCATTGAAGATGCTGGACTTCCGGCTCCCTCCCCGAAGAAGGACCCTGGACCGCCGAATTCCACGTCACCGGCAAGCAGGCGGTGCGTCTGCTGGAGGCCGTCGGGCTCCCGGAGGGCGTTCGCGCCGAGGGCCTGCCCAGCCCGACCTCGTCCCTGGAGCACGACTTCCGCCTCGTGATCGCCGCCGACGCCCCCCCCGGGGAACACGCTTGGTTTCTCAAACTCCGGGCCGACAACGGCTTGGCGACGGTGATCCCACTCCAGTACCGGATCGAGGGCGAGGTCTGGACGCGGCCCGCGAAGGTCGTCCGGCTGGGCGTGGCCGGGGTCGGGAGCGAGGTCTTCGCGACCGTCGACGTCGGAACTTCGCGCGGCGAGCTGGCGGTCACCGAGTATCGTTTGGAGGGCATTCCCGGCGCCCGTGTGGAATGCTTGACCTTGACCCCATCCCAGACCTTCCGCTTGCGGATGGCCCTTCCGACGGGCGACGCCGCCGGCGTCCTGTCCGGGAAGCTGTTTTTGAGCCTGCTCCACACGGTCGACGGCCAGCCGCACAATCTCGACCGCCAACTCACCTTGGCCGGTGTCGTGCAATGATGTCGGATTCTCCGGGGCCGATTTCCTGATGACCCACACCCACCGAACCGCCCTCCTCTCCCTCGCGCTGGCCCTGGCCGCCTGCAGCCCGGGGGACGCTCCGTCCGCCGCCGGCACGCCGGGGCCCGCTCCCGCCGGGGGCGCCGCCGGGCCCTCCGCGCCCCAGGAGCCGGGCAAGGTCTACTCCGAGAGCCGGATGCTGTTCGAGACCAAGGCCATCGACCTGGGCGAGATCACCCAGCACGAGGAGCACGTGCTCGAGTTCCCGTTCCGCATCGAAGGGGAGACGCCGCTGATCATCACCGAGGCGGCGCCCTCCTGCGGCTGCACCAACATCCGGGTCGAATACAACGGCGCCGGCTACGTCTACGGCGAACCGATGGTCCCCGGGTTCGCCGGGCGGATCATCGGCACCTTCGAGTCCGGCACCTTCAAGGAGCTGAAGAAGACCGACATCAAGCTGCGCGGCAACGGCCTCGAGATGCCGATCCAGCTCGACATCCAGGCCATGATCCGTCCGATCTTCGTGCTGACGCCGCGCCAGGCCTTGTTCGGGGACGTCGCCGCCCGCCAGGGGGCGGAGCGCGAGATCGTCGTCAGCGCCATCGAGGACTTCCAGGTCACCCAGTGGCTGAACAGCCCCCCCGGCTTCCTGATCGAGGAGGTCGGCGAGGCGCAGCCGGAGCCCGACGGCAAGCGGGTGCTGAAGCGCTTCAAGGTCCGCCTGCTGAAGGACGCCGAGACGCGCCGCCACTACGGCAGCTTCCTGGCCCAGACCAGCCTCGACCGGCGCCTCGAGATCGTGCTCCAGGCCAACGTCTTCGGGCCGGTCAAGTACCAGCCGGACCAGCGCCTGACCTTCGGCATGCTCAACCACGGCGACGCGCCGGTGCGGCGGGTGCAGATCCTCTCGGCCACCGGCGAGGACATCCCCGAGCCGCGGGCCGAGGTCATCGGCTCCGACCTGTTCCTGCCCGAGGTCACGGTCCGTGAGGCCGGACGCTCGTTCGTCGTCAAGGTCACCATCAGCGCCGACGCCCCCCTCGGCACCCACTCCGGCCGCCTCCGCATCACCTACCCCGAGGGCAGCGAGCTCGACCCCCAGGAGCTCGCCATCTCCGCCATCGTCCGCGACCGTCGCGAGTAGTCACAGGTCATGAACCGCTTCCTCCTGCTCCTCCCGCTCCTCGCCCTCGCCGCCGGCGGCGGCGGGGACCCGACCCCCGGGGCCCCGCCCGAGGCGGTCCAGGGTCCTGGCCCCGCCGAGGCGGCCTCCGCCGCCGCCGCCGCCGGCCAGGACCCTCAGTCCGCCCAGGGCTCCGCGCCCCGCGGCCGCCGCGGCGGCCCGCCGCCGCCGGTGATCGGCCGCGTCGAGGGCCTGTCGCGCTCCCGGATCGACTTCGAGCTCACGCACATCGACCTCGGGCAGCTCTACCAGCAGGAGACCCGCGACCTGGCCTACCCGTTCCAGCTCGCCGGTCCCGACGCCATCATCCTGCTCGAGCCCGAGGTCTCCTGCGGCTGCACCGCCGCCACGCTGGAGGTCGCCGGCCAGCCCTGGGAATGGGGCAAGCCGATCCCGGCCGACTCCGCCGGCCGGGTCCTGGCGATCTTCGACAGCAAGCGCTACTCGGCGACCAAGACCTCGTCGATCCGCATCATCGGCAACGCCATCAATCTGCCGGTGCAGCTGACGATCAACGCCTTCATCCTGCCCCTGTTCAAGGTCACGCCGGGCATGGCGCGCTTCGACAACCTCCTGAGCCGGGAGCTGCGCCGCAACGACCGGCCGACCCGCAAGCTCGAGATCACCGGCGCCAAGCCCTTCGAGATCCTGAAGTGGGCGGACCTGCCGGACTGGCTCCAGATCGAGGAGATCGGCGAGCCGCGCCCGGCCGACGACGGCGTCGGCCAGGTCCGGACCCTCGAGGTCGCCATCAACCCGGACGTGCCGCTCGGCAAGCACTCGACCATGGCCGAGGCCGAGACCAGCCTGGGCAAGGCCCTGGCGGTCCAGGTCTACGCCGAAGTCTACGGCCCGGTCCGCTACCTCCCCGAGGGCGCGCTGCGCTTCGGCCTGGTGGAGCGGGGCAAGGAGAACCAGCTGCGGACGGTGCGGATCCAGGCCAGCCAGGACCGGCTGCCGATCCCGGCGCCCTTCTTCGAGTACCAAGGACCGGAGGGGGTCTACGAGCTCACCCTCGACGAGGTGAAGCCTGGGCTCCGCTATGATCTCAACGTCCGTCTGCTGCCGAGCGCTCCCGAAGGCCGGCACGACGGCAAGATCACGCTGACCTGGCCTGAAGCGGAGGGCTTTGCGGTGCCGCTGGAGGGCCGGGATTTCGACCTCCAGGCCATCGTCACCCTGCCCCGTTGAGAAAACGCCTCGGCGAGATCCTGCTCGAGCAGGGCGCCATCACCGAAGATCAGCTGCGCGCCGCCCTGGCGCAGCAGCAGAACCGCTCCGTGCTGATCGGCCAGCTCCTGGTCGAGGCGGGCGCCACCGACGAGGCCACCGTCGCCCGGGCCCTGGCGAAGCAGGCCCGGCTGCCCTTCGTCGACCTCGCCGCCCGCCGCCCGCCCGCCCGGCTGACCGACCTGCTCGACGCCTCGCTGGCCTGGGAGCACGAGGTGCTGCCGGTGGCCGAGAAGGACGACCGCCTGATCGTGGCCGTCTGCGACCCGGCAAAGGCCGTGGTCCTGGACACGCTGCGCTTCCTGCTCGACCGCGAGGTGAGCATGGCGATGGCCTCGCCCGGGCCGCTGCGCCAGGCGCTGGAGCTGGTCTACGGGCCTCCCGGCGGCGGCGCCCGGCGCGGCGCCGAGGAGCCGCGCAAGGTCAGCGAGGAGGCGCCGGTGGTGCGGCTGGTCAACCGCATGTTCGAGGAGGCGGTCGCCGACCGCGCCTCGGACATCCACATCGAACCCTTCGCCGAGATGGTGCGGATCCGCTACCGCGTCGACGGCAGCCTGCGGATCGCCGACCAGCACCCGCGCGAGCTGCACGCGCCGCTGCTCAGCCACATCAAGGTCAGCGCCGGCCTCGACATCGCCGAGAAGCGCAAGCCCCAGGACGGCCGCATCGAGCACGAGGCCTCCGGCCGGTCGCTCGACGTCCGGACCTCAACGCTCCCGACCAACCACGGCGAGTCGTGCGTCATGCGCCTGCTCGACCGCGAGGCCAACCTGCTGTCGCTCAAGGACCTGGGCCTGAGCCCGCGGGCGCTGGAGTGGTTCTCGCGGATCATCGAGCGGCCCAACGGCATCTTCCTGGTCACCGGGCCCACCGGCTCGGGCAAGACGACGACCCTCTACGCCGCGCTCCAGACCCTGAACCGCTCGGACCGCAAGATCCTGACCGTGGAGGACCCGGTCGAGTACCGCATCAAGGGGATCAACCAGGTCCAGGTCCACCCGCAGATCGGGCTGACCTTCGCCCGCGTCCTGCGCGCCTTCCTGCGCCAGGCGCCGAATATCGTGCTGGTCGGCGAGATCCGCGACCGCGAGACCGCCGAGGTTGCGATCCAGGCCTCCCTGACCGGCCACCTGGTGTTCAGCACCGTCCACACCAACGACGCCCCGAGCGCGGTGACCCGCCTGCTCGACATGGGCGTGCCGCCGTTCCTGATCGCGACCTCCCTCCAGGGGGTGCTGGCCCAGCGGCTGGTCCGCCGGCTGTGTCCCGAGTGCGCCGTCGAGGAGCCCGCCACGCCGCTCGAGCGGCGGCTGCTCGACCTGCCGGAGGGGTCGGTGCTCATGCACCCCCGCGGCTGCCCCAATTGCCGCCGCAGCGGCTTCCGCGGCCGGATCGGCGTCTTCGAGTGGATGCAGATGAACGAGGACCTGCGCGAGGTCCTGTTCCAGGCCGCCGACCCCAACGCCTTCCGGCGGCGGGTGGCGGAGTCCGGGGCCTGGTCCCCGCTCACCCAGGACGTCATCGAGAAGGTCCGGGCCGGCCAGACCACGGTTTCGGAAATGTTGCGTGTCACGCGCGTGGAGCCCGCCGAAGAGGGGGAGAGCCCCTCGCCGGGGATCGAGGACTAGCACGAGGAGACCATGAGCACAGTCGAACAAGGCAGCCGCCTGGACCTGTGGCTGAGGGCCATCGCCAGCAGCGACGCCTCCGACCTCCACGTCGGGGCCGGCCGGCCGCCGATGATGCGGATCTCGGGGGAGCTGAAGTCGATCGAGGAGGCCCTGATCCCGAGGGCCAAGTCGAAGCACTCCGGCGCCAGGACCACCCCCGAGCCCCGGCCGGGGGGCCCCGAGGAGCCCGCCCCCGCCGACTCCGCCGTGGCCCACGACGGCGCCCCCTCCCGCTCCAGCGTCTCCCGCCAGAAGGGGCCCTCCGCCCTGGTCGCCCGCCGCATCCCGCAGAACAAGCTCAGCTTCGACGAGATCGGCGCGCCGCCGGTGCTGCGGGCGCTGGCGCACCTGCCGCGCGGCCTGATCCTGGTGACCGGGCCGACCGGCTCGGGCAAGACCACCACCCTGGCGTCGCTGGTGCACGAGGTGAACATCTCGCGCTCCTGCCACATCGTCACCCTGGAGGACCCGATCGAGTTCTACCACGACTCGCACAAGGCGGTGGTCACCCAGCGCGAGATCGGCGAGGACGTCTCGAGCTTCTCGGAGGCCCTGCGGCGGGTCCTGCGCCAGGACCCCGACGTCATCCTGGTGGGCGAGATGCGCGACCTCGAGACCACCGGCGCCGCCATCACGGCGGCCGAGACCGGCCACCTGGTGATGGGCACGATGCACACCACCGGCGCCGCCCGGACCATGGACCGGGTCATCGACCAGTACCCGCGAGAGCAGCAGGAGCAGGTGCGCTCGCAGCTGGCGGTGTCGCTCCAGGCGGTGGTGTCGCAGGTGCTGATCCCGCGCGCCGACGGCAACGGCCGCGTCGCCGCCTTCGAGATCATGATCCGCAACTCGGCGATCGAGAACCACATCCGCAAGGGCGAGACCTTCAAGATCACCTCGGTGATGCAGACCCAGCGCCGGCTCGGCATGCAGCTGCTCGACGACCACTTGCTCGAGCTGACCCAGGCCGGCACCATCAGCCGCGAGAACGCCCTCACCTACGCCCAGATGCCGGCCGACCTGCGCCAGCGCCTCGGCGGCTGAGCGGCCAGGAGACCGAATGGCGTCCCCCCCCGACAAGCGACGGATCGGCACCATCCTGGTCGACATGGGCGTCCTGCGCCAGGGCCAGCTCCAGGCCGCCCTCGCCGAGCAGCGCCGCAGCGGCGGCCGCCTCGGCGCCATCCTGCTCGAGCGCGAGGCGGTCACCGGCGAGGACCTGGCCCGCGGCCTGGCGCTGCAGAAGGGCATGGACTGGGTCCCGGCCGCCGAACTCGTGGCCCAGCCGGACGTGCTGGCGGGGGTCGACCCCGCCCCCCCGCCGGCCCTCGGCGCCCCGCCGCTGGGGCTCTCCCGCGCGCGGGCGCGGCCGGGGAGCGCCGCGCCCCCGCCCCCTCCCCCGCCGGGGGGCGCCT
>JACNJP010000530.1 GCA_014382465.1 Planctomycetota bacterium | reverse complement strand
GCGCGGGCGGCGGTCCTCCGACCGGACCACCTGTGCCTCTCGCCTGGGCCCGCCGCGTCGCGCGGGGGCGGGGTGGCGGCCGCCTGGGGCACGGGAGTCCGCGGCCTCCAGGAGCTGGGCTGGACGATCGCCTCGGCCGGCACCTCCGGCCTGCCCGGCGGCCCCGCCAGCGAGCACTCTTGCGCCACCGGCGCCGAGATCGGCCTCGACCTCTCGGGCCACCGGTCGCGCAACCTGGAGCAGCTCTCCCACCTGCGGTGGGACCTGGTGCTCGGCATGAGCCGCGCCCACCTGGCGGCGCTGCCGCCCGACCTCCAGTCCAGGGCCGAGCTGTTCGACCCCGCGGGCGCCGAGGTGCCGGACCCCTACGGCGGCAGCCTGGCCGCCTACCGGAGCGTCCGCGACCAGCTCCAGCAGGCGGTCGCCGAGCGGCTGCGAGCCTGGTCGGCCTGGCCGGAGGCCGGAGCCTAGGCCCAGAGGCCGATCAGCTCGGCGCCGGAGCGGCAGTCCAGGATCCGCTGGCGGAAGGCGCTGTCACCGAGCCGCCGGGCGACCTCGGTCAGGGTCCGGACGTGCAGCAGCTTCTCCTGCCGGGGCACCAGCAGCAGCACCACGATGCGGGCCGGGAGCTGGTCCAGCGACTGGAAGTCGAGCCCCTCCGGGATCACCGCCAGGGCCGCGCGAACGCCGTCGAGCTCGTCGAGGGCGGCGTGGGGCACGGCGATGCCCTGCTCCATGCCGGTGCTGACGCTGCGCTCGCGGGCGTCGAGGGCGGCGACCGCCTCGTCGCGGCGCTCGAAGGGCAGGTGGCCGGCGCCGACCAGCCCGTCCACCATCTGGCGGATGAGCTGCCACTTGTCGGCCGCCTGCGGCGACAGCAGGACCGAGTCGGGGCGGAGAAAGTCGGCGAGGGCCATCAGCTCAGGAAGATCAGCGAGGCCAGGAAGAATACCGGCAGCAGGATGATGCAGGAATAGACCATGTAGCCGAAAAAGCTCGGCATCTTCACGTTCCGCTCCTCGGAGATCGCCTTGACCATGAAATTGGGCGCGTTGCCGATGTAGGTCATGGCGCCCAGGAACACCGCGCCGAGCGAGATCGCCACCAGGTAGGCGTGGGAGATGGTGCCGCCGAGCACCTGGACCACCTCGTGGCCGGCCGGCGGCTCGACGCTGGCGGCGGTCTCGAAGAACACCACGTAGGTCGGGGCGTTGTCGAGGAAGGCGCTGAGGATCCCGGTAGCCCAGAAGAACAGCGTGGGCGAGTCCACGCCCAGGTCAGGGCCGTGGTGACGCAGCAGCTGGATGGCCGCCATCATGCTCAGGAAGATGCCGAAGAACAGCGCCGCCACCTCGAGGATCGGGTGCCAGGTGAAGGAGTTGGCCAGGCGGAGCTCCTTCTGCGTAGTGCGGTAGGCGCCGAGCGTGATCCCTGCCAGGGCCAGGTCGCGGCCGTAGACCGGCAGGAAGCCGTGGAGCTCGGCGCCGAGCCAGCCGGCCAGGTTGGTCGGCGTCAGGAAGGCCACCGAAACCACCACCAGCCCCAGCCAGAGGAAATTGCGGGCCCCGGCGACCCGCAGCGGCTGGACCTCGACGCGGTCGTGGAGCCGGTGGCTGGGGTCCTCGCGGCGCCAGAACCAGGAGTCCAGCGCCAGGTAGACCAGCAGCAGCAGGCCGTTGGTGAAGGCCCACGGCAGGATCAGGCCGAAGGTCCAGGTGAAGGGGACGCCGCGCAGGTAGCCCAGGAACAGCGGCGGATCGCCGAGCGGCGTCAGGCAGCCGCCGATGTTGCACACCAGGAAGATGAAGAAGACGACCGTGTGGGTGCGGAACTGGCGCTCGGAATTGGTCTTGAGCAGCGGCCGGACCAGCAGCATGGCGGCGCCGGTGGTGCCCATGAAGGAGGCCAGGAGGGCGCCGATGAGCAGGAAGGAGGCGTTCACCAGCGGCGTGGCCCGCAGGTCGCCGCGCAGCACGATGCCGCCGGAGGCGACGTAGAGGGAGGTCAGCAGCAGCAGGAAGCTGACGTACTCGTGCACCGTGTGCTGGATCACCAGCCACTCGCCGTGCCAGGCGAACAAGCCGAACACCGGCAGGCCGCAGACCAGGGCGACCTTCAGGCGGTTCAGGTTGGAGTGCCACCACTTCGGGGCGACCAGCGGCAGGACGGCGATGCTGAGCAGCATCAGGACGAAGGGGGCCACCCAGCCGAGGGCCGGCAGGTAGTCCCCGTGGCCGTCCTGGGCCAGCACCGGGAGGAAGGAGGGGCTCATGGGGGGCGGACGTCGCCGTCGGCACAAGATCCTAGCCGCGTGAGTCGCCCGAACCCTAGCGCCCGCCTGGGGAAATCTCGGAAGCCGCGGTCTCCCGGCGGCGTCCTAAAGCCCGGGCTCAGCCCTTGGTCGTCGGCATGGCAGGGGACTACACTTCCCGCCAGGCCAGATACGGCCGAACCTCTTCGGAGACCGCCGCATGCTCCCGAGCACCCTCGCCGCGCTTTTACTCGCCGCCCTTCCCACCGCCCTCCTGGCCCAGGAGCCGGACCCGGGTGAAATCATCGTGCCCGAGGGGGTGGTCGAGCAGGACGAGGAGTACATCGTCCTCAAGTTCGACGAGACCAAGGAGGGCCTGAACCTGGCCCAGTTCGTGAAGATCGCCCAGGAGATGACCGGGCGCAATTTCACCATCGACGAGTCCGGGACCACCGGCCAAGGTGCGGTCAGCACCCTGGAGGGCAAGCACCTGCTGCTCTATGGGCCGAAGCGGATCCGGCGGGAGAACTTCTACGCGTTCTTCCAGATCATGATGAAGATCAACGGCTTCGTGATCGTCCGCCAGGGCTCGGGCGACCTGGCGGTCGAGGTCATCACGCTGGACAACGTCCAGACCAAGAGCACGATCAAGGCCAACGGCACCTTCGTCGAGGTCGAGGACGTCGAGAGCTTCGCCGACCAGCCGGCCACCTACATCATCACCGTGTTCCGGCTCCGCTACGGCCAGGCCCAGAGCCTGGGCGTCAACCTGCGGACCGCCCTGAGCAGCGGCACCGGCAGCGGCGGCAACACCGACACCTTCATGCCGCTGCCGAACGAGAACGCGCTGCTGGTGCAGGGCTTCGGCCCCTTCGTGGCGGCCGCCGTGCGCATGCTGCGGATCCTCGACGTCGAGCCGTTCATGATCCAGCCCGAGTTCGAGCGGCTGCGGCTGCAGGAGGCCAGCGCCGAGGAGCTGGCCCAGACCCTGACCGACCTGCTCGAGAACATCGAGAACCCGACCTCCGGCCGGGCGGCGACCGCCCGCAACCCCGAGCAGGGCACGCTGCCCGAGATCGAGACCCGCGTGCTGGCCAACCCGCGCGACAACTCGCTGCTGGTGGTGGCCTCCAAGGACCGCATGGTCCTGGTCAAGAACCTGGTGGCCAAGCTCGACAGCAAGGTCGAGATCCCGGAGACCAACTTCCGGGTCTACATCCTCCAGAACATCTCGGCCACCGACCTGCAGGAGGACCTGAAGAAGTTCCTCGACCGCACCCGCCAGGCCGAGGAGCAGACGGTCCGGAACACCCAGGGCGGCACCCAGCGGCGCATCGAGCAGTCGATCGTGGTCGAGTCCCAGGAGGAGACCAACGCCCTGCTGATCACCGCCACCCGCACCAAGTGGGAGGAGCTGCGACGGCTGCTCGACCGGCTCGACCAGCGCCAGCCGCAGGTGCTGATCGAGACCGCCCTGATCGAGGTCACCGAGGAATTCTCGCGCGACATCGGCGTCGAGTTCGCCACCATCGACCCGCCCAACGGCAACTACTCCAAGGGCTTCGGCTTCACCTCGGTGGGCATCTCGACCCTGATCGACAGCGACGGCGACAACCAGGTCGACACCCGGCTGGTGGATACCAGCGCCAGCGGCTTCACCGCCGGCATCCTCGACGGCGACGCCTTCGGCATCCCGGCGCTGCTGCGGGCGGCCAAGACCAGCTCCAACGCCAACATCCTCTCGGTGCCGTCGATCCTGGTGACCAACAACCGCGGCGCCACGGTCGAGAGCCTCGACGAGATCCCGACCTCCGAGCAGACCCCGGTGGCCTCGGTGGGCGTCACCGAGACCTTCCGCGACTACCAGGAGGCGGGCATCAAGCTCAGCATCACGCCGTCGATCTCGGGCAAGAAGTACCTGCGGCTGGGCCTGAGCCTCGAGATCTCGGCCTTCCGCGGCGCCTTCACCCCCGGCTCGACGGTGCCGCCGCCGCGCGTCACGCGCAAGCTCGAGACCACCGTCTACCTGCCCGACGGCGCGACCATGTGGATCGGCGGCATCATCCGCGACGACATGATCCAGGACACCACCGGCATCCCGTGGCTGAGCGACATCCCGGTGCTCGGCTGGATCTTCAGCCGCCACCAGGACAGCAACACCAAGACGACCCTGTACTTCTTCTGCACGCCGCGGATCCTCGACGACTTCGAGGAGCTGGCCGACCTGTCGCAGGACGGCAAGGCGCGCGCCGCCGACGTCATCGGCCTCGACCGGGTCCAGCGGGTCGACCCGACCTTCCGCCAGATGAATCCGCTCGACATGATCCAGGAGCGGGACCTCGACGGCGACGGCGTCCCCGAGACCGGCTACATGGACCCCTCCAGCTTCGAGGACCCGGTCTTCGTCAGCAGCCAGGGCCTGGCCGACCCGTCCCAGATGCGCATCGACGGCTCGGCCGGCGCGGCCGCCCCGCCGGCTCCGGAGCCGGCTCCCCGAGCCCCGGCGGCCGGAGGCCGCAACCTGCCCGAGGGCCTCTAGTGAGCGACGGCGACACGCTGACCTCCCTCCCCGACCTGATCGGGCTGCTCCACCGCGAGACCGGCATGGAGGAGCCGGAGCTGCGCAAGCTCCGGGACCAGGCGACCGCCACCTCGACCACCTTCGACCGCGTGCTGCTCAACCGCGGCGTCGACGAGGCCGCCATGCTGCGGGCCTTCGCCGAGGACCTCGAGCTCGAATTCATCGCCGACCTCGAGGGCACCCGGGTGCCGGCGGTGTTCGCCGACCGGGTGCCGATGGCCTTCGCCCGCGCCCACGACATGATCGCCGTGTCGGACGAGGGCGGCGTGCTGAAGGTGGCCACCGCCCACCCGCTCGACCTGCACCCGCAGGACGACATCTCCAGCATGCTCCCGGGCGAGGTCCAGATCGTCCTGGCGCCGCGCTCGTCGATCACCGACCTGGTCAACCGCGCCTTCCGCCACCGCGCCGACGGCGTCGACGAGGCGCTCGAGGACCTCGGCGGCACCGACCTCGCCGACCTCGCGGCGGCCATCGAGGACAGCGAGGACCTGCTCGACGTCGCCAACAAGGCGCCGATCATCAAGCTGGTCAACTCGGTGCTGTTCCAGGCCCTCAAGCTGCGGGCTTCCGACGTCCACTTCCAGCCCTACAACGACCGCATGCAGGTGCGGCTGCGCATTGACGGCATCCTCTACGACATGGAGTCGGTGCCCAAGACGGCCCAGGACGCGGTGCTGTCGCGGATCAAGGTCATGGGCAAGATGGACATCGCCGAGCGGCGGCTGCCGCAAGACGGCCGCGCCTCGATCAAGCTGGGCGACGGCGAGGTCGACGTCCGCATCAGCTCCATCCCCACCACCCACGGCGAGCGCATCGTGATGCGCCTGCTCGACAAGACGGGCAAGCTCTACCGCATCAACGAGATCGGTCTGTCCGAGCGCAACATCGGGATCCTGCGGGATTACCTCACCTACAACCACGGGATCATCCTGGTCACCGGTCCTACCGGCTCCGGCAAGACGACGACCCTGTACGGGTCGATGGCCGAGATCGACACGACCCAGAAGAACGTGCTCACGATCGAGGACCCTGTCGAGTACTCCCTCGCGGGCGTCAGCCAGGTCCAGGTGAACACGAAGAAGGGTCTGACGTTCGCCGCCGGCCTGCGCTCGTTCCTGCGTCAGGACCCGGACGTGATGATGGTCGGTGAGATCCGGGATCTCGAGACCGCCGAGGTCGCGATCCGCGCGGCGCTCACCGGTCACCTGGTGTTCTCCACCGTGCACACCAACCACGCCCCCTCGCCTATCACGCGCATGATCACCCAGGGCCTCGAGGCGTACCTGGCCGCCGGCCCCACCGCTCTGCC
>JACNJP010000416.1 GCA_014382465.1 Planctomycetota bacterium | reverse complement strand
CGGACTGGAGTCTGTCGGCCTGCGCTACTTCAATGTGCTCGGGGCCCGGCAGGATCCGAACGGCACCTACGCCGCGGTGATCCCCCGCTGGTTCTTCGAATTCCAGCGCGGTGTCCGGCCGACGATCTTTGGCGACGGCGAGACCACCCGCGACTTCTGCCCGGTGGAGGACATTGTCCAGGCGAACCTGCTCGCCGCCACGGCGCCGCCCGAAGCCTGCGGCGAGGTCTATAACGTCGCCCTCGGTCGCTCGACCCCGCTGAACCAGCTCTACTCCATGATCCGCGACTTGGTGGCCGCCGACGGCGTGGACTGCGCTGGCTGGGAGCCGGACTTCGGCCCCTTCCGGGCAGGCGATGTCCGCCACAGTCGCGCCGACATCGCCCGGGCTTGGACGATGCTCGGCTTTCGGCCGAGCGAGGACATCACCGGCGCTCTGCGACGCGCTCGGCCACCGGTTTTGGGATGAACCCGCCGGTCGGCCTCGTCTGAAAGGCTGGTAAACTGCCCGTTGCTGTGGTGAGCACCCTGAAACGAACCCTGGACCTAGCCGGCGCTGCTCTGGCGCTGGTGCTGCTGGCGCCCGTGCTCTCTCTGGCAACGCTGGCGATCTGGCTGTCCGGACAAGGGCCGGTGCTCTTCCGTCAGGAGCGGATCGGCCGCTTCGGACGGCCGTTCACGATCCTCAAGCTGCGCACCTTCCCCCCTGCCGGCGGACCGCCGACCCGGCTTGGCTGGCTGCTGCGCCGCTCCAGCCTCGACGAGTTGCCGCAGCTCTGGAACGTGCTGCGCGGCGAAATGAGCTTGGTCGGGCCGCGGCCGCAGCTGGCCTGCCATCTGCCGTTGGACTGCCCGTGGCGCATGCGGCGCCACCAGTGCCTGCCCGGGATCACCGGCTTGGCGCAGGTCCGGGGCAGGAACCTGCTCAGCTGGTCGCGCCGCTTCGAATTCGATCTGGAGTATGTCGAGCGCCGCTCCTTCCTGCTGGACCTCACCATCCTCCTCCGCACCCTCCCGGTGGTCTTGAGCCAGGCCGGCGCGAGCGCCGAGCAGGAGGTGGCCATCGACGCCGACCGCGTGGTCCCTCTGCCGGCGGGATTCGACGAAGCGGCTTGAGCCCTTCCCCGGCCCGGGGCTGCCCCTAAGATCTATCCCATGGGACCCGACGCGATTCTCGTCGTCGCGCTGACCTTCCTCGTCCTGATCCTCCTGGTCCTCGAGAAGGCTTCGCTGGACGCCATCGGCCTCGGGCTGATGGTCGCCCTGGTGGCTACCGGCGTGCTGGACGTCAGCGAGGCGCTGCGCGGCTTCTCGAATTACGCGGTCATCACGATCGCCGCGCTCTACATCATCGGCGAGGGCCTCAACCGCACCGGCGCGATCGAATTCCTGGCGCGCATGGTGCTGCGCTACAGCGGCGGCGGCGAGCGCGGCATGGTGCTGATGGTCGGGCTGATCGCGGCGGCGGTGAGCTCGGTGCTCAACAACACCGCCGTGGTGGTGGTGTTCATCCCGGTGCTGCTCGGCCTGGCGCGCCAGACCGGGGTCGCCGGCTCGCGGCTGATGATCCCGCTGAGCTTCGCCTCGATCCTCGGCGGCATGTGCACCCTGGTCGGCACCTCGACCAACCTGCTGGTGAGCGGCGCGGCGGAGAACCTCGGCCAGGCGCCGCTCGAGATGTTCGAGATGACGCCCCTGGGCGTGCCGCTGGCCCTGGTCGGCATCCTCTTCATGGCCTTCTTCGGCAAGAAGCTGCTGCCGAAGCGCCACTCGCTCTCGGCGATGGTCGGCGGCGCCGGCACCCGCGAGTACGTCACCGAGCTGGTGATCGGCCACACCTCGCCGCTCGTCGGCCAGACCTTCGCCGCGGCCTTCAAGGCCGCCGGGGTCGAGATGCTGTTCTTCGTCCGCGGCGAGCAGATGCACTGGCCGCCGTACTTCGAGGAGCGCATCGAGGAGGGGGACGTCGTCATGCTGCGCGGCAAGGTCGACGAGCTGGCCAACCTCCAGACCAGCCTCGGCCTGAAGATGGTCAACGGCATCAGCTTCGACCCGAAGACCATGGAGTTCTTCGAGGTCGCGGTGGCGCCGCACTCGACCGAGATCGGCACCCGGTTGGGCGACCTGCACCTGTGGCGGGATTTCGGCGCCGTGATCGTGGCGGTGCTGCGCGACGGCCACCACATCCGCGAGCGCGCCTCGCAGCTCGAGCTGCGGCCGGGGGACCTCCTGCTGGTCTGCGGCGAGGAGGTGGCCCAGGTCAAGTTCGGCGCCAGCTCCGACTACTTCCTGCTGCGCGGGGCCCAGGAGCACGTCGTGCTGCGCGACCGGGGCCGGCGGGCGCTGGCGGTGGCCGGCGGCGTGGTGGGCCTGTTCATCCTCCACTCGGTCTTCCACGTCGAGGCCTTCCCGCTGCCGATGGCGGCCACGCTGGGGGCGATCGCCATGGTCGCCACCGGCTGCCTGCCCGCCCGGCGGGTCTATCGCGCCATCGACTGGCCGATCCTCCTGTTCGTCGTCGGCACCCTGGCGCTCGGATCGGCGATGGGCAAGACCGGGGCGGCCGACTTCTTCGCCAGCGGCCTGGTCGGCTGGCTGGAGGACATGGGCCCGGCCGCCGTGATCAGCGGCCTGGTGATGCTCTGCATCATCTTCAACGCCGTGATCTCCCACAGCGCCGTCGCCGTCCTGCTGACCCCGATCGCCGTCAAGGCCGCCGAGCAGATGATCGCCGACCCGGACTTCACCGGCGACCCCGCCAAGCTGATGCGCGCCTTCCTGCTGGCGATCGCCTTCGGCGGCTCGATCTGCTTCGCCACCCCGATCGGCCACCAGACCAACCTGATGGTCTATGGACCCGGCGGATACCGCTATTCGGACTACCTGAGGCTGGGGCTGCCGCTCAGCCTGATCGCTTGGATCATGGTGAGTTTGGGAGTGCCTTGGTTGACGGGGCTGTAGGACAGGTCCAGGAATCCGGCCCCCTTGAGTGGCCCTGGCTGGTCCGGAAGTCGTTGTTTTGAAAGGAGTAAGGCCCTCTTCTCAATACTCTGGGGGGCAGGCCGGCCGGTACAGCGCATCCCCTTCAGGCGACCCGGCTTGGGGAGGATGTAGGGCCACTCAAGGGGGCCGGATTCCGTTAGATTCTCCTCCTAGCCGTCCGCGCGCGGAACCGCCGCCCCCCCAGCGGGTTCTCCAGCCCTGACCCCCACGGAATCAGCCATGGCCCATTCGAATTGGATCCCCGCCCTCCTCGCGGGAGCCGCAGCCGGCGTCGTCGGCGGCTTGCTCGCGGGCACCCTGATGACCGAGCCCTCCGCCGGCCCGGAAACAGCTTCGTACAAGGACGCAAAATTGCCGGCGGCGGCGAAGGGGGGCGAGGAGCAGCTCCCGGCCCAGGCGGCGGCCTTCGATGCTCCGCCGACGGACATCGGCCCGCTGGCCGACCGGGTGGCCGGGCTGGAGCGCGAGATCGCGCAGCTCCGGGGCCAGGTCGCTGGCCGCCGGCGGCTCGATCAGCCGGAGCCGGTGATGGGGCTCGACCCGGGCCTGCTCGAGCCGATCCTCGGCGAGGCCATGGGGGCCTTCCTCGACGAGCGGGAGGCCCAGGAGGCCGCCGACCGGCGGGCCCAAGAAGAGGTGCGCCGCCAGGAGCGCATGACCCGGCAGATGGAGCGCCTGGCCCAGGAACTCGGCTTGACGCCCAACCAAGCCGCCGACATGCAGACGATCCTGACCGAGTCGGACGCCAAGCGGAACGAGTTCTTCCGCCAGGCCCGCGAGGGCGGCGACTTCGACCGCGACTCCATGCGCGACTACATGACCCGCAGCCAGGAGGAGCTGAACATCTCCCTCGGCGGCATCCTGACGATCGACCAGCTCGCCCTCTACCAGGAGTCGAACTCGGGCGGCATGTTCGGCGGTCGCGGCGGCTTCGGCGGACCAGGCGGCGGTGGCCGGCAGGGCGGCGGCGGCCGCGGCGGCAACTAGCTAGCCGCGCAGCGACATTCGGATGCGGTCCGCCAGCTCGGGCGAGTGCATTCCGGCCCGCTGGCCGGCCTCGACCGCGTCCTCCGGGCTCAGGCCGTCGCGCAGTCCGAGGTACATGCCCCAGAGCGCGCCGACCCGGTTGCCGGAGCCGCAGTGGATCAGCACCGACCCCTCGGGCGCCGCTTCCAGGATCTTGTGGAGCGCCGCGGCCTCCTCGATGCCGAAGTCGGCCACCCGCATCGGCAGGGCGGCGTAGACCAGGCCGGCGGCCGCGGCGCGGGCGGCCTCGTCCTCGGGGAAGGCCTCGCCGGGCTTGCGCAGGTTGATCACGGTCGAGTACCCCTGCTTGGCGAGTTCGGAGAAGTCCTCGACCGCCGGCTGACCGGCGCCGGCGACCCCAGGGCCGAGGATCATGAAGTTCATCAACTCGACGGCGCCGGGCAGATCGGCGTCGGCGCGGGCCGGGCCGGGAGGCGGCGGGCCGGCGTCGAGGCTGCCGG
This sequence comes from Planctomycetota bacterium, assembly GCA_014382465.1. Taxonomy (GTDB): domain Bacteria; phylum Planctomycetota; class UBA1135; order UBA1135; family UBA1135; genus J029. Next base: position 1,663 of record JACNJP010000416.1, on the reverse strand, counting down.
GGTTGCTGGCGCAGGCGCCGACCAGCGGGAGCAGGAGCAGAAGTCGCGGCGGAAGGCTTCGCATGGCGCGATAGTGTAGGGCGGAATGGCCGACGGGATCCTGCTGGAGGCGGAAGACCTTGCGCTGGCGCGCCGCGGGCGGCCGGTGGTGCTCGGCGCCAGCCTGCGGCTGGCAGCGGGCCAGCGGCGCGAGCTCACGGCGCCCTCGGGCGGCGGCAAGACCACCCTGTTGCTGGGCCTCGCCCGCCTGCTGCCTTCCGCCGGCGGCCGCCTCCGGCTGGAGGGCCGCGTGGAGGGGGCCTGGCCGGTCGAGGCCTGGCGCGGCCGCGTGATCCACTGTCCCCAGCAGCCGGTCGCACTGCCGGGCAGCCTCTCCGACAACCTGACCGCGGCTTTCGGCCTGCGGATCCGGCAGGGGATGGAGCCTCCGACGGCGGAGACCCAGCGCCAGGAGCTCGACGCCCTCGGGCTCGGCGGCTTGGCCCTCGAGCACCCGGCCTCCGAACTCAGCGGCGGCCAGCTCGCCCGGCTGGCGGTCCTGCGTGCCCTGCTGGCGGGCCCCCGCGTGCTGCTGCTCGACGAGCCCGACGCCATGCTCGACGCCTCCGCGTCCGCCCGCCTCGACGTCCGCCTGGACGCCTTCCTCGCCGCGGGCGGCGCGCTGGTGTGCGCCAGCCACCGGCCGCGCCAGTCCGACCTCGCCTGGCGCCTGGTGGATGGCAGGCTGCACGACGGCTCGCAGGGCCACCCCGGAGGTCTGGGATGATCCAGATCGACCTGCTCGGCCTGGTCCTGGCCGCCGGCTTCGTCGGGGCCGTGGCCGCTCTCTCTCGCGCCCTGGATCTCGGCCTCGGCCGCACCCTGCTGATCGCCGCCACCCGGACCTACGTCCAGCTCATCCTGCTCGGCTACGTCCTGGTGGCGGTCTTCACCCGCGACCAGCCGCTGCTCACCGGCGCGGTCTTCGGGCTGATGATCTTCTTCAGCGCCCACACCATCTCCTCCCGGCTGAAGGAGATGCCGGCGCCGGTGTTCTGGCCGGTCCTGGCGGCGGTCTCGGCCGGCGGCCTGGGGGTCACGCTGCTGGTGGTGGCGGTGGTGGTGCGGGTGGAGCCCTTCTGGCAGGCGCGCTACTGGCTCCCGATCGGCGGAATGGTGCTCGGGAACTCGATGAACGGCATCGCCCTGGCCGTGGAGAGGCTCTTCGCCGACCTCGAGGGTCGCCGAGAACAAGCCAAGGCGCTTTTATCTCTGGGGGCGAGCCGGGTCGAGACCCTGGCTCCGTCCATCCGGATCTGCCTGAGGGCAGGATTGATGCCGACGATCAACAACATGGCGGCGGTCGGCCTGGTCTCGATCCCCGGCATGATGACCGGCCAGGTGCTCGCCGGGGCCGATCCGGGCGACGCCGCCCGCTACCAGATCGTGGTGATGTTCATGATCGCCGGCGCCACCGCCACCGGCGCCGGCCTGGCGGTGGCCCTGGTCTCCCTGCGGGCCGGGAAGGCGGTCAGTGTTGGCTTCTTGGGGCCCCGCCCCGGCCGGGTTCCAGTTTTCGGGCCGGCCGTCCCAATGGGCACCCGGGGGTTTCTCCGGCCCTCCCCACCCCGAGTTCGATCCTGCCCCTTGCTGTTCCCCTTGAGGCCTCGGCGCCCGGGGGTGG
>JACNJP010000412.1 GCA_014382465.1 Planctomycetota bacterium | reverse complement strand
ACGTTGATCGGGCCGGTCGGGATGCCGGCGGCGACGCTGGTCCAGGTGGCGCCGTAGTCCACGGACCTCCACAGGTAGGGCGTGAAGTCCTCGTCGCGCTTGCCGTTCTGGGCCACGTAGACCACGCCCTCGCCGGTCGCCGAGGCGACCACCCGCGAGATCCAGCGGTCCTTCGCCAGCCCGGCGCTGACCTCGGTCCAGTCGTCGCCGCTGTTGCGGGTGACATGCAGGCGGCCGTCGTCGGTGCCGGCGTAGACCAGGCCGAAGCGCAGCGGCGACTCGGCGAGGGCGAAGATCGTCTGGTAGGGGATGTCGCCCTTCTTGGCCGGGTCGTTCCAGCTCAGGTCGGGGCTGATCGGCTGGAAGCTCTCGCCGCGGTCCATCGACCGGTAGAGCCGGTTCATGCCGTGGTAGAGGATCCGCGGGTTGTGCGGGCTGATGATGAAGGGCGCCAGCCACTGGCCGCGCAGCTCCTCCTCGCCCTCGGCCGCCTTCGGCTGCAGGCGCGCGCGCTCGCCGCTGCCGAGGTCGCTGCGGCCGATCGAGCCGTAGAAACCCTCGGAGTAGACGACGTCGGGGTCGGTCGGGTCGACGGCGTGGGTGCTGGCCTCGCCGCCGGGGGCGTAGTCCCACTCCACCGGCCGGATGCGGTCGCGGCCGCGGCTCAGGTCGACCACGCCGACGCGCGAGCCGTGGTCCTGGATCGAGCCGTAGACCTTGAAGGGCAGGCCCATGTCGAAGCCGAGGTTGTAGAACTGCACCACCGGCAGGTTGTCGTTGAAGTTCCGCCAGCGCTCGCCGCCGTCGTAGCTGATCACCAGCCCGCCGTCGTTGCCGTTGATGAGGTAGTCGGAGTTGGCCGGGTCGATCCACAGCGCGTGGTGGTCGCCGTGCATGCCGCGCAGCCGCCGGAAGCTCTTGCCGCCGTCGTTCGAGACGTTCAGCGCCAGGCCCATGACGTAAACCGTGTCCTCGTCGTTGGGGTCGACCCGCATCTGGCCGAACACCCAGCCGTAGGTCGACGACAGCCGCTGCATGTAGGGGTTGGACTCGCTGACCATGCTCCAGCTCTCGCCGCGGTCGTTCGAGCGCCAAAGCTGCGAGCCCTGGATGCGCGCCTCGGGCTGGCGGCCGTAGGAGTCGGTCTCGCCCTCCGCGGGCGGGATGTCCTGGTAGTTGTCGATGAAGGCGTAGACCACGCTCGGGTTCGAGGCCGCCAGGTCGATGCCGATGCGCCCGCGGTCGATCGCCGGCGGCAGGCCCGCCACGACCTCCTTCCAGTGGTCGCCGCCGTCGTCGCTGCGGTAGATCGAGCTGCCGCTGGAGCCGTCGTGGTTGCGCGGGTCGTTCCACTTCAGCCGCGTCCGCTGCCAGGTCGAGGCGTAGAGCACCGACGGCTTCGACGGGTCCATCACCAGGTCGATGGCGCCGGCCTCGGGCCCGGCGTGGAGCACCCGGTGCCAGGTCAGGCCGCCGTCGGTGGTGCGGTAGACCCCGCGCTCCTCGTTCTCGGTCCACTCGTTGCCCGAGGCCGCCACGTAGACGATCTCCGGGTGGTGCGGGTGGACGACGATGCGCGCGATGGTGTGGGTCGCCGCCAGCCCCATGTGCTGCCAGGTCGCGCCGGCGTCCTCCGACTTGTAGACGCCGTGGCCGGCCATCGAGCTGCGGAAGATGTTGGCCTCGCCGGTGCCGACCCAGACGATGTCCTGGTTCGACGGCGCCAGCGTGACGTCGCCGATCGAGGTCGAGGGCGCGTCGTCGAAGACCGGCTGCCAGCTCACGCCCTCGTTGACGGTCTTCCACACCCCGCCCGAGGCGGTCGCGGCGTAGATGGCGTAGCTCTTGCCGCGCGGAGCCTCCACGGCGACGTCGGTGACCCGGCCGCTGATGTTGGTCGGGCCGAGGAACTGCCACTTCATGTCGCCGTAGGGCGACTCCTCGGTCAGCCGCAGGTGCCGGTCGTAACCGGCCTGGCGGGCCTCCGGCGTGGTGCGGCGGGCGGCTTCGGCGGCCGCGTCGGGAGCGCCGTCGAGCGCCGCCACCAGCTTGTCGACCTTGGTCGAAATGGCGTCGAGCCGCTTCGCCAGATCGTCGAACCGGTCCGGCCGGCCGGGGTCCTGGGCGAGGGCGGGGGCGCTGAACAGCACACATGCCGACAGCAGCGAGACGAAGGGGTGGGGGGCCATGGTGCTCGATGGGGAAGCGGGGCGGACCCCGAGTCTAGCTCAGCAACATCCTTCGTGTCGGGGACCGGACAGCGCCTGCTGGCGAGATCCGGCGCGTTGCGGAGAATCCGGGTCGGCTCCTTCGGGGGGGAATCACGATGCCTACGGACGCGTCAGAATGGGGCAGGGGATTCGCTCTTCCATCTTCTCGGACATCTCGACCCGGAGGCTTTCGTGCTGCTCTCCCTCCTCCTGAGTTTCGCCGTCGTCCAGGGCGGCCCGATCGACTTCGCTGCGGTGCCGCGGACCCTCGGCGAGCTGCCCGACCTGGTCTCGGACGCGCCGCTCTACGGGCTGTTCCTGTTCGGCCCACGGGGGCAGACGCGGGTCTGGGCGGTGCTCGATCGCAGCGATCCCGAGGCGAGGGTCTACGACACGCTCTACCTCGACCTCGACGGGGACGGCGACCTGCGCGAGGCCGGCGAGCGCTTCGCGGGCGAACCCGCCGCCCTCGACTCCCCGAACCCGCGCTGTGAATTCCTGATCGAGGAATTCCGCCCGCCCGGGAGCGAGGCGGTCCATCGCGACTTCAAGATCACCTGGACCGCGAAGCGGGTCTCCTATCGCATGAAGTGGCGCGGCGACGAAGTGACGATGGGCGGCTACGGGCCGGATCCCGACAGCTACGGGAGCTTCGGCGACTCCCTCGGGACCGCTCCGATCCTGGTCCCCGGCCACGACCGGCCGTTCCAGTTCCAGCCCTGGATGAGCCAGCTGCTCCACCGCGGGCGCGACAACGACTTCAAGGTCTTCGTCGGCAACCCCGGGTCCGGCCTCGGCTGTTTCAGCACCGTCGACGACCGTTTCCTGCCGCCGGAGGAGTTCCTGCTGGCGACGCTCCTCTACACCGACCGCCAGGGCAAGCAGCAGCGCTACCAGACCAAGCTGACCGAACGCTGTTGAGGCATGCTCAGCCACGGCCCGGTCCGGGTCCCAGAAGACGCCGCCGCAGGTTCGGCGGTCATCCGCGTCGAGCTGCCGCCGTCTTCGGCTTACGCCTCGATCCCGACCGACATCCCGATCCTGATCGTCGGCGAGCAGGAGGGGCGAGTCGACGACGGCGTTCGGTTACCGGTCTCCTCGATGGCGGGCGAGGATCACTTCGGAGGGGACCGCTTGATCCTCTCGGTGCGCTGGGGCACTCCCACTGAGGAGGGCCCGCTTCCTCGCCAAGGTTCGAGCGACCTTCGGTCGGGATCCGGCCTGCTCGCCTACGATGAGAATCCTCCGGCGCCGGTCGGCTGGACGGGCACGCCCTCCCGCCGATCCAGCCCCCTCGATCACCTGCGCGAGGTGCTGCGGCGGCAGATCAGCGCCGATCCGAGCCTGCCCCTGCTGCTGCGTTTCGACTCCGAGATGGAGGCCTCCAGACTGGGCTCCATCCTGCGGCCGCTGCGGGAGGGGGAGTGCGAGACGCCGCCGCTCCACCTGGCCCTGCGCACGTTGGATCATCAAGGCGGCTCCATGGTGCCCGGCCGGGACGGCTACCTCGAATACCGCAGCCCGCTGGTCGGCGAGGACCAAGCCATGGAGATGGCATCCGTGGTGATTCGCTGCAAGCGGCCTGGCCGACCCACCTTCGATCCCGAGACCGGGGCCTTCTCCGGGTGGCAGGACCGCGAGCTCCTGTTCGTGGTCGACCAGGGCCGGGCGGGTGGGGAGGCCTGGGTCGAGTGCTCGGACCTCCCCAACCTGCGCTCGGCGCTGCGGCAGGCGATCGACCCGGAGGAACCGCTCTATCTCGACCCACGCAAGGGCGTGCGCTGGGCGGAGGTCGTCGAACTCATCGACCTGCTTCTGGAGATGGGCTACTCCGGAATCCGGCTGTAGCCAGCCACCTCAGCCCCGGCTCATCTCGCCGCTGACGTCCACTTCGAGCTCGGTGGTGCGGCCCTCGGTCACGGTGACGGCGTCCTCCTGGACCACGGTGCGGGATTCCATGCCCTCCGCCTGCTCCTGATCGCTCGGGAAGTAGCTGATCAGGAATCGGTACTCTCCAGGGGGCACGCCCTCGAAGTCAAAGCCGCTCGGCTCGAGCTGCTGGCCGTAGATCCCGAGGTGTTCGCCGCCGGCCTCGACCGCGGAGAGGATGGCTGAGTAGCGCTGCGCCTCCGGGAAGCCGGCGTCGCTGCGCAGCCGCACCGCGACCTTGCCGCCGCTCGCGAGCGGGAAGGTCACCACCGCCAGCGCCACCGCCGGGTCGTGGTCGATCCAGACGCTCCGGCCCTTGCGCCTGGCCTCGATCCGGAAGGGCTCGGGGCCGAGCCCGGTGATCTCGAAGCGGCCGCCGCCGAGGGACCGGGTGCTCGAGGTGAAGCCGCCGGTCTTGTAGTGGACCACGCAGTCGGGAACGAGGGCGCCGGCCTCGTCGCGCACCTCGACGACCACGGTGTAGGCCGGCCCCAGCGTCAAATCCACGACCGCGCCGTCCGTCGGGGCGACGAAATCACGCAGGTAGAGGTTGGCGCAGGATTCGTGCGTCACCAGCAGCGTCTGGGGCTCGATCTTGGTGGTCAGGCACAGGAGCTCGCCGGCGCCGTCGGTCTGGCCGAAGCTCTGGTTGTCGAGCTGGAGCCGGGCGCCGACCAGGAGGGTCCCGGCCTGGTCCCGCACCCGCGCGCGGAACACCCGCAGGGCGCCGCCGAGGTCCATCTCGAGGCGCCGGATCTCCGCCGGACCCAGGGCCGGCACCTGCACGGTGTGGAACACCGGGTCGCCGAACCGGCCGACCAGCGACAGCTGCAGCTCCACGCCCGGGGCCAGGGCGCGGAAGACCGCCTGGTTGTCCTCGACCATCCGCGTGGTCAGGCTCGTGATCTCGCCGCGCGGGCCGAAGGTCGAGTTCCACGGCTCCGGGATCTCCGCGTGCTGCTCCAGGTCGGCGCTGGTCTCGCTTTCCGGCGTCAGGATGCCGCGCTCGCCGGCCAGCCGCAGGCGGACGTTCGGCCGCGCCTCGGCCGGCAGAGCCGGGACGCCGACCTCGAGCCGGTTGCACGGCGACAGGCGGATCTCCAGCAGCTCCGGAGGCGGCCGCGGCACCGGCAGCGAGGCCGGGGCGTAGCCCTCGGCGGTAGCCCGGATCCGCTCGGCGGCGGCCAGCAGCGGCTGGATCGTCCCGAGGCCGTCGGCGCCGGTCGGCCGGGCGCGGATGCCGCCGGCCGCGACCACGCCGCCCTCGAGCGGCCGGCCGCGGGGGTCGAGGAGGAGGAAGCGCAGCGCGCCGCCGCCGTCGATCCGCAGCTCGCCGAGGTCGCCGTCGGCCGGGATCCGCTCGCCGCTGGCCTGGAACAACGGCGCCCGGTCCAGGTCGAGGTCGAAGCGCAGCTCCGCGCGCGCCAGCTCGACGAAGGACTGGATCGGCAGCGGCACGCGGAAGGCGCCGCGCTCGTCGGTCCTGAATCGTTGCGGCAGGGTGTAGGCGCCGGTCTCCAGGTCGTAGCGGCAAACTAGTTCGAGCTTCGCCACCGGCCCGCCCTCGGTGGTCACGATGACCCCGTGCAAGGCGGCGCGCGGCGCCAGCCGGAGCTCGAGGCCGGTCACCGGCCGCGACAGCGTCAGCCCCCAGCCGCCCTTGGTGATCTGGCCGGCCGAGGCCTCGGCGATCTGCCGTCCGGACACGCCCAGCTCGCCGCTCCAGTCCGCCGGCAGTCCGCTGAAGCGGAAGCCGTCGTCCTCGCTCATCCTGAAGCTGAGGGTGCCCGGCGCGACCCAGGTCAGGCCGAGCGCCGACCGCGCGGCGTCCGGGAGCTTCCACTCCGGGTGCAGCGGGTGGGTGGAGGCCAGGTTGATGCTCCACGGGCGGTCGACCTCCCCGGCCAGGCCGAGGATCGTCCCGGAGACAATGGCGCCGGTCGGCACGACGATCCGGTGCAGCCCCGGCGTCCCCGGCACGACGGCGCGATGCACCGCGCGCCCGGGCGGAGCGGAGTAGACCTCGAGT
>JACNJP010000410.1 GCA_014382465.1 Planctomycetota bacterium | reverse complement strand
GTGGTCGGGGGCACGCCCACCTAAGGCGGGAAATGGGCCGAGCCCGGGATCATGAAGCTCGGGAGCGCGCTTCATGAGCAGATGTTGCGGGTACCCTCCGGGCTGGGGGGGAGCGGCGTCGACGGCCGAGAGCTGCCGCCGCCCCCCCTGGACGACGTGCCGGCGGGCTGGTTGTCCTTCGGCCGCGCCGCCCCGGCCACCGCGCCGATCCACGCCGCCCGCGACGAGTCCCGGCTGGCGCTTCAGGCCGGCGGCCGCAAGTGGCTGAGCCGGCTGCGCCCCGGCGGGACCGAGCCAGCGCACCTGGCGACCGTCGATCTCGCGGCCGATCCGCAGGAGCTCACCGACCTCGGCGAGGCCGTGGCCTCCAGCGAGCTGCGCGCCGCCGCCCGGGCCTTCGCCGCCGAGGAGGCGGTCCGCGGCGCCGCTGACCCTGGGCTCGACCCCGAGCGCATGGCCTTGTTGCGCATGATGGGCTACCTCGACGGCGACGAAGCCGAGGACCCCGCGGAGGAGGACGGCGATGACTGAGCCGCCCCGGCGCTCCGCCCCGCTCCTGCTCAGCGCCGCCCTCGGCGGCACGCTGGCGTTCGGCTTCCTCGACCTGCTGTTCGGCTTCGGCTGGACCGCCGCGGAGCCGATGCTGCGCGAACGCGCCTTCGTGGTCTTCCTCGGCAACGGCGTCGCGGCGGTCCTGCTCACGCTGCTGCTGCTGCTGTTCCGCCGCCGCCCCAGCCCGACCGGCGCCTACCTGCTCGGCATGGCGCTGAGCCTCGGCGCCTTCTGCGCCGGCCCGGCCGGCACCTGGGCCGGAATAGCGGTGTTCCTCGCCGCCGCCTTCGGCGCCCGGTCGATCCAGACCCGGCTCCGCCTGCCCGACCCGGTCTTCCCGCTGCTGGGCCTCCTCGCCCTCCTGGTGCCGATCGTCAGCCTCCTGAGCCCGGGCGAGCTGCGGCCGCTGCCGGTCCGGCCGCCGCCGCCGCTGCCTGCCGCTCCGGCCCGCTCCACCGCCGTCGCGGTCGGCGCCGAGCGTCCGGACGTCCTGCTGTTGGTGGCCGACACCCTGCGCGCCGACGTCCTGCTCGACCCGGCGCTGCCGACCCCCAACCTCGACCGACTGCGCCAGCGCGGCGCGTGGTCGCCGGCGGCGGTCGCCCCCAGCAACCAGACCCTGCCGAGCCACCTGTCGCTGCTGTGCGCGCTCGACATCGAGAAGCTCGGGATGCGCAGCAACCTGTCGCGCTGGCCCTCCAGCGAGCAGCTCGAGCAGGAGTGGGGCATGGTCACGCTCGCCGAGCGCTTCGCCGCCGCCGGTTACCGCACCGCCGCGGTGTCCTCGAACCCGCTGCTCAGCCACGTGCCGGAGCGCGGCCAGGACCTCGCCGAGGGCTTCGAGGCCTGGGATCCGCTCGAGGTCGTCGACCCCTGGTGGGAGCTGATCGCCTGGAAGGAGCGCCAGACCTGGTACGGCTGGCTCGCGCCGGTCGAACCGCTGCGGCGGGCGGTGAATTTCACGCTGCGGCGGGCGCTCTACCCGCCCGACCGCTCGACCTACCGCCCGCACGTCGAAGAGGGCGCGCGCACGACCTCCACGGCGGTGGCGCGGATCGCCGGGCTGGCCGCCGGGACGCGGCCCTACTTCCTGTTCGTCAACTACTACGACCCGCACACGCCGTACATCGCGCCGCCGCCCTACGCCGGCACCGAGTCCGCGGCGGCGGTGCCCGACGGCTACCGCAACCGTCCGCTCGACGACTTCCCGGCCCGCGTGGAGCTGCGCCGGCGGATCGCCGAGGACGGCGGCGAGGGCGGCGCCCGCGGCCTCGAGCTGGGCCGCTTCCTGCGCGCGCGCTACCGCGAAGAGGTGCTCTACCTCGACCAGATGGTCGGCGAGCTGCTCGACGCGGTAGAGCGCGGCGGCCGGCCGACGCTGGTGCTGTTCACCGGCGACCACGGCGAGATGTTCGGCGACCGCGGCTCGGTCGAGCACTCCACCACCCTGTTCGAGGGCGAGATCGCGGTGCCGCTGATCCTGGCCGGTCCCGGCGTGCCGCCCGGCCTGGAGCTCGCCGGCGCCCCCGAGCTGGTCGACGCCGCCTACACTCTGCTGCGGCTCACCGGCGCCCCGGCGCGCGGCGCCGACGGCCGCCACCTGCTCGACCCGCCCGGCGACCCGGGCCGCGTGGCGCTGTCCGTGATGCGCAGCGGCATCACGGTGCGGAAGGACGGCTGGAAGCTGCACGCCGTGGTCCGCTACGCCGAAGAGCCGGTGCGGGGCGAATTCGAGCTCGACGCCGAGCAGCTCTACGACCTCGGCGCCGACCCCGGCGAGCGGAACGACCTCTCCGCGGCCCACCCGGAGCGGGTCGAGGAGCTGCTGGCCGCCGCCCGCGAGCGGCTCCAGCGCGACCTGTTCCCGCTGCTTCCGGCGCGCGAATTCCGCCCGGGAGAGCGCAAGCGGCTCAGCGACCTCGGCTACGTCGCCGGCGAGGAGGAGTAGGATACGCGGCTTCATGGAGCTGACTCCCCGCGACCTCCATCCTCTGCTCGCCTTCGCCGCCACCCTGGACCTGAAGGAGCCGGCGGTCGCCCGTGAAGGGCTCGAGGCCGAATTCCCTTTCGACGGCCCTTTCGTCCAGGAGCTCGGCCGGTCCATGCGCGAGGCCCTCGCCGGCGGCACGATCTGCAACCACGGCGCGGCGCCGCTGCAGTACTCGCGGCTCTTCAGCGAGAGCGAGGAGAGCGCCGGCTTCAGCGCCGACGCCGTGCTGATGTCGGTGCCCGGGCCGCTCCACGAGCACCCCGAGGGCGAGATCGACCTGTGCTTTGCGGTCGACGGGGCGCCGCGCTTCGACGGCAACCCGCCCGGCTGGACGGTCTACGAGCCGGGCTCCAAGCACGCGCCGACGGTCGAGGGCGGCGCCATGCTGATCCTCTACCTGCTGCCCGACGGCGCCATCCGCTTCCTGCGCGGCTAGGCTCCCCCCATGGACCTGCTGCGCCGTCCCCCCGCATGGCTCCAGGGCGTCTTGCTCGTCGTGCTGGCGCTGGCGGCCTTCAGCTCGGCGCTGCCGAACCGCTGGATCTGGGACGACAACGATTACGTCACCGAGAACCCGGTGCTCACCGAGGACGGCGGCCTGGAGCGGATGTGGACCGAGCCGTCCTCGCTGCCGCAGTACTACCCGCTGGTCCACACCACCTTCTGGATCGAGCGGCGGCTGTGGGGCGACGATGACGCCGGCGGGCCGAACCCCTTCGGCTACCACCTCGACAACGTCCTGCTCCACGGGCTGGGCGCGGTGCTCCTGTGGCGGCTCCTGCTGCGCCTCGGCCTGCCCGGGGCCTGGATGCTGGCGGCGCTGTGGATGGTCCACCCGGTGAACGTCGAGTCGGTGGCCTGGGTCACCGAGCGCAAGAACGTGCTGTCGCTGCTGCTGGCGCTCGGCTCGATCCTGCTGTCCCTGCGGTGGGCGGAGAAGCGCAGTCCGTTGGTGCTGGGGGCCGCCGTGCTGCTGTTCGCCGGCGCGCTGGCCAGCAAGACGGTGGTGGCTTCGGCGCCGGCGGTGACCTTGCTGCTGCTGTGGTGGAAGCGCCACCCCCTGAACCTGCGGGTGGTCGCGCCGCTGGCGGTGATGCTGGTGCTCGGCGGATTCGCCGGCTGGCTGACCGCGGTGGCCGAGGTCGAGCACGTCGGCGCCGAGGGGCAGGCCTGGGACCACACCATGGTCGAGCGCTGCCTGATCTCCGGCCGCATCCTGTGGTCCTACCTCGGCACTCTGGTCTGGCCGGCGAAGCTGATCTTCATCTACCCGCAGTGGGACATCGACGTCGCCGATGCTGCCCAGTGGCTCTATCCCGCTGCGGCGGTGGCGCTGGTGGGGCTGCTGTTCGCCATGCGGCGCCGGTGGGGCCGCGGCCCGCTGGTGGCGGCCCTGATCTTCGGCGGCGTGCTGTTCCCGGCGCTCGGCTTCCTCAACGTCTTCCCGCACCAGTTCAGCTTCGTCGCCGACCACTTTCAGTACCACGCCGCCATCGCCATGGTCGTGCTGCTGGCGCGGGTGGTCTTCTACACCGCCGCCGGCCGGCCGCGGGCCGAGCTGACCCGTTACGGCGCGCCGGCCCTGCTGGTGGTCTTCGGCGCCCTCAGCTTCCTGCAAGGGCGGATCTACGCCGACGAGCCGACGCTGTGGAAGGACACCGTCGCGCGCAACCCGGGCGCCTCGATCGGCTACAACAACCTCGGCCGCATGGCCTACGAGGAGTCGGCGCTGCTGCGGCGCCAGGCGGTCCAGCCCGACGTCACCCCGGAGCAGCGGCAGCGGATGCTCGACCGCAGCAAGGAGCTGCTCGACGAGTCGATCGAGCTGCTGGAGAGGTCGGTCGAGACCGGGCCGATGCACCCGCAGGCGCTGAACAACCTCAGCCAGGTGCTGCTCGGCCACCGGCTCGACGAGCTGCCGCCGGCCCAGCAGGCGGCGCTGATGGCGCGCATCGAGGAGATGCTGAAGCAAGCCCTCGAGCTGGCGCCCGAGTACGTCAAGCCCTTCGTCAACCTCGGCGACCTCTACCGGCGGCAGAACCGGCTGCAGGAGGCGATCCGCAACTACGAGCGCGCCAACGAGCTCAACAGCCGCAACATGCGGCGGCTGGCCGGTCCGCAGGCCGACGGCCGGGTGCCGCAGGTGTGCATCAACCTCGGCGTGCTGCAGCTGTTCGCCGGCCGGCCGGAGGACGCCATCGCCAACCTCGCGCACGCCGCCAAGAACTCCCAGACCGCCATCCCGGCGGCCATCAACCTGGTGTGGGTCTACTCGACCCACCCGGACCCGACCGTGCGGGACTCCGCCCAGGCCTTGAGGTGGGCCGCCCACCTGCAGGCCAGCGGGTCCCAGGGCGACCCGCGCGTGCTCGACGCCCGCGCCGCCGCCTACGCCAGCGCCGGCGACTTCGCCCAGGCGGTCCAGGTGCAGCGGGACGCCGTCTTCGGCGCGATGCGCACCGGCCAGAACTCCGCCGCCGGCCGCATGCGCCAGCGCCTCGAGCTCTACGAGGCCGGCCAGCCGCTGCGGACGCGCATCGGGCTTCCGGAGTAGCGCGCCGCCGGCTACGACGGGCGGGCGCCGTCGACCCGCTGCCGCAGCCGCCCGAAGCGCTGGTTCTCCTCGGCGTTGGACACGGCGCGGTGCAAGGCCGAGTGGGCGGCGACCACGCACACCAGCTCCTTGCCGCGGGTGACCGCGGTGTAGAGCAGGTTGCGGCGCAGCATCAGGAAGTGCGAGCGGCCGAGCACGATCACCACGGCGCGCGCCTCCGACCCCTGCGAGCGGTGCACCGTCACGCACCAGGCCGGGATCAGGTCGCCGATCTGCTCGGCGGTGTAGGTCTGCGGCCGGCCGTCGATCTCGACCGTGACGGCGTTCTCCTCGACGACGGTGACGCGGCCGGCGTCGCCGTTGAAGACCTCGCGGTCGTAGTCGTTGCGCACCACCATGGCGCGGTCGCCGACGCGGAAGCGGGCGGCGCCGCGGGCCGGGCGGCCGTCGTCCTGCTCGGGGAGCAGCGCCGCGCCGTCGGGGTTGAGCCGGCGGCCGAGCCGCTGGTTGAGGGCGTCGACCCCGAGCGGGCCGGCGTACATCGGCGCCAGCACCAGCACGTCCTGGTGCGGGTCGAGGCGGTAGCGCTCGGGGATCCGCTCGCAGACGATGCGCTCGACCAGCTCGGCGGCGCGCTCGGGGTCGTCCTGGTAAGTGAGGAAGAAGTCGCCGCCGGGGCCGGTGGCGGTGTGCGGGGCCTCGCCGCCGAGGATCCGGTGGGCGGCGCGGGTGATGCCCGAGCCGGCGCCCTGGCGGTGGATCTGCTCCAGGCGCACGGTCGGCACCGACTCCGCCGCCACCAGGTCGCGCAGCACCGAGCCGGGGCCGACCGACGGCAGCTGGTCAGCGTCGCCGACGAACAGCACCCGGCAGCCGTCCGGCACCGCCCGCAGCACCGCGTGGGCCAGCGGCAGGGCCATCATCGAGACCTCGTCGATGATCAGGTAGGCGGCGTCCACCGGGGCGTCCTCGTCGCGCCGGAACTCGCCGGCGAACGGGTCGAAGCCGAGCAGGCGGTGGGCGGTGGCGGCCTTTGGGGCGGTGGCCTCCCGCAGCCGCCTGGCGGCCCGGCCGGTCGGGCTGGTCGGCCGCC